>JADHNX010000055.1 GCA_016779365.1 Planctomycetaceae bacterium | reverse complement strand
AACCATCGAACGTCGGCCAGCCGGCTGAGACCGCCGCCGCAGCCTCTGACGACGAAGACGACAATCTGTACTTTCAGGAAGCGGCACCGCAGCGGACCAGTTCATTGAAGTTCGGAGTGGTGGCTCAGACTTTCGCAAATTCCTCGAAGGATGCGTCGACGAGTGCCGGACACAAAACGGCGACCGACGTCGGAAGCAGTACGTCGATTGATGAACTATCGGAGCGTGTTGACCAGATCCTGGAGCATCTTGAAAATATCAGCCGCACGATGAAACTCGTTCGGTGGGTGATGTGGGGGCTTGGTCTGGCGACGGTGCTCAGTGTCGTTGTGACGGCGGGCGGGTTGCTCTATTCGATGAGCATGATCGGTTCGCTCGGTAGTCTGCTCAACCAGCCTGCCGACGAGATGCCGGTCGGTGAAGTTCCCGGAGTTGCTGTGCCAGGCGGAGCCAGGCTGCAAGGCGACGTCAGGGTTCCACCGCAGCTTCAAGAGAACATGAAGCAGATTGAGGAGTACTCGAACACGGTGAACGAGCTGCTGAAAGAGGTCAATCGGTAGTCCGATGCTCAGTTTGCAGCCGTCTGGAAGTTGAACCAGTGACACCTGAACCTGTAGGGCGCGTCTCGGCGCACCACTGTGTTACGCGAAACGACGGTTCGTCAAGACGCACCCTGCGGACTGACCGGTTCCGGATCGATGTCTGCAAGAATTGAAGCTGGTCGCGGTCGTTCGGGCAACGAGCCCAGGTTTCGGTGAGCGATCAGCTCTGCGACGATGCTGATGGCGATCTCAGAAACGGTTTGCGAGCCAATGTCGAAGCCGAGCGGTGCGTGGACAGCTTCCAGGGCATCGCGGGAAATTCCTTCCCGCAGCAGGTCTTCGAAGATCAGACGAATTTTGCGACGGCTGCCAATCATGCCAACGTACCGAGCCTTCGTTTCGGCGAGATGGTACAACGCTTCTTCGTCATGGTTGTGGCCTCGCGTCACGATGATGCACATCGTGTTGGCGTCAATGTCCAGGCCGCTGAGCGAGCTATCGATCGGTCCGACGATCAAACGGTCGGCTCGCGGAAAACGGTCCTGGTTACAGTACTGTTCCCGGTCGTCGACAACCCAGACGTCGAAGTCGACATCGGCGGCGTAGTCGGCGACTTTCTGTCCGACATGTCCGGCGCCGACGATCAGCAACCGACACCGTTCGAGCTGTGGCAGGTACGAAATGCCGTTTTCAACGTAGGGACGAGGTCGATCGAGGACTGTTCTCAATCCAGTGCGGAGTGCTTCCGGTGGGGAACTGGCCGATCGCTGGCACGCGACCTCGCCGTTCACGTCGACCAGGTAGCGGCTGGCAACGACACCGCCGCTGGATTTTTCGGTGTCAATGACGACGGCTTCCGTGCAGCCTCGACCATCCCGCAGAACACTCAGGTACTGGTCGAAGTAACTCAGGTCGTCACCGGGCCGGACGGGGTCGACGAGCATCTGCATACGACCGCCGCAGATCAGGCCGTCGTCCCAGCCGTAGTCACTGTCCAGTTGAAATGTCATTAACTCGGCATCGCCTTCGTCGAGCAGTCGGAGTGCGCGGCGTTTGACTTCGGCTTCGACGCAGCCTCCGCCGAGCGTTCCGGCCTGCGACCCGTCCTGGAAGACCAGCATGACTGCGCCGGCCTTTTGCGGCGTGGAACCGCGAGTTTCTACGAGAGCCGTGTAGGCAACCGACTGGCCGTTCGCTACCGCGTGTCTGAGTGCTTCGAGGATTTTCAGCATGGTGGGTGTCTCAAAGGAGTCTTAACGACGCGATTCAATCTGCTCGGGCGGCGGCTGTCAACGTACTCAGTGGACTTCTCGGGAGTTGTTACGACAACAAAAAGCCGTCGGGTTGTAAGCATTGTGAGCAATGAATCATCTCGACAGGTCGACGGATGATGGCGGGAAGGTCGAATGGGGCGGCTCGATTTGACTCGTTGCGGCATCGACCTAGGTTGTCAGTGTTGAGTTGTGCCGGGAATGCGCGCAGCCCCTATGACGGCACACGAGACAGACAACGAAGGAACTGACTAATGCAGATCGAGCAGCCACAGGTTCAGCCCAGTCAGTCGCCTCGCGGACCGGTCTATCCGGTACAGGCGACACACCCGATGAACTCGTCACGACTTCTTCTGGAGCTGATGCAGCTTGGTGGAGATCGTACTCGGACGGGCAGCTTCGATGCGGTCATCCAGCGGTCGGCGATGCGCAGCCTGATGCTGGCCCTTCAGTACCGCGACCCAGGCATCGTTCATCATTCTCGTCGAGTCGCCGCATTGTCTGTCGGAGTTGCGGTGCAGCTTGGCTGGGAAGGTCATGACCTGCAGGTTCTGGAAGCCGCGTGCCTGCTGCACGATATCGGCAAGGTTGGCATCCCGGACATTATTCTGCACAAGCCTGGCCGGCTTGCTCCCGACGAAGCCGAGTTGATGGGGCTTCTCTACCGATTGGCCGGCGACGTTCTTCAGGCCTGCGGAGCGGACTCCAGCGTCGTCCAGATCGTCACGCAGTCTCAGTATCACTTTAACGGAGCGACTCACGATTTTTCGGTAATCGGCTCGGACGTTCATCAGGGGGCGAGGATTCTAGCCGTCGCTGATGCGTACGATTCTCTGGTCACTTCGCAGGTGTTCCGGGAATCTTTGTCGCACGAGGAAGCGATGGATGTTCTGCAGCGAGGTGCCGGATCTCAGTACGACGGAAACATGATCTCGGCGATGAAACGCTGGTTTGAGTTCGAGCAGATTCCGGCCGAGCTTCAGCAGGCAAGACACGATCAGTACCAGCTTTCACCTGCCGAGATAATTGAAGCCGGTTCGCTGAGCCACGTGTTTTCGTACCTGTATCTGCTGGAAAGTCTGTACCACGGTTTCTACATCGCGTCGACCGATGGGCGAGTGCAGGTCTGGAATCACGGTTGCGAAGAGCTGATCGGAATTCAGCACGACCAGATCATCGGTCAGCCGGGGCTTGGCGGGCATATTCAGTATCGAAAACAGTCAGGACAGGAGCTGGGAATCAATGAATGTCCGATTCGCCTGGCAATAGAAACTGGTCGGACGCAGTCGTCCGAAGTCCAGATTCGTCGAGTAGACGGTAACTGGCTATCGGTCGAAGTTCAGACGTTGCCACTGATCGATGCGGCTGGGAAGTTGCAGGGTGTTGCAGAAATTTTCCGGGACGCCTCCGGCGGTCGCGAGAAAGGTCATTACCGCGACCTTCGATTGATGGCCAGCCGCGACGCGCTGACTCATGTGGCGAACCGTGGCGAGCTGAAGAAACGACTCGATTCAGAATTCGCAAACTGCAAGGAACGCGACTTTGAAGCACCGTTCAGCATCATTTTTCTCGACGTCGATCACTTCAAAAAGTGCAACGATACCTACGGGCACGCTGCGGGCGACGAAGTGCTGATCAGCGTGGCGAGACTGCTTCAGCACGAGATGTATTCTGGCGAACTTGTCGCTCGGTACGGCGGGGAAGAGTTTGTCGTGCTGTGCCCCGAAACGCCACTCGACGACGCGTACCACAAGGCCGAACGCCTGAGGAAGGCACTTGAAAAAGCAACCGTCGTGAAAACTGACGAATTCAAGGTCACGGCTTCATTCGGTGTTTCTCAGTTGGAGCCAGACGACGAGGCGGACGACGTATTGCAGCGGGCAGACAAAGCGCTTTATGTCTCAAAACGGCAGGGACGAAACCGCACCAGCAGAATCACTTCTGAGACGCTTCGCAAGCACGATCCACAAATGGTCAAGCCGTCGCTGGCGATGCCGGATCAGTTTGTCTGCGACGTGACGCTGAAGGCTTGCATGGCCGCAGACATGATTGTCTACAAGCTGAAAGCCTTCGTTGACGGCAGCGGCGGAACGCTTGGGAAAGTAACAGACAGGTCCGTTGAAATTCGAGTCGGTACGCGAGGTCTGCTGGCCGGCTGGGGCAAAACTCCCGACAAACAGCCCGTCGAGGTTCTTCTTGAAATTGGTGACAGCCGAACAACGACTCAACGAGGTGCCAACAAGCTTGTCGAGATTCATGTTCGCATCAAGCCAAATGGACGAGTCCGCAAGGTAGACGTCTTTAAGACTCGCTGCCGCAGCGTCCTGAAGGAGCTTCGGCAGTACCTGGCCGCCGACTTCGACGACATGAGCGAATGGGGCTAACAGCCCGCTGGAAATGTGTGTCACTGGCTCTGCCAGCGCATTTTGTAGTCGGCGCTGGTCTGAAATTCCGCACTGGCAAAAACAGTGGCACACGTTGAATTCGTGAGTCAGTCGCAGATTGGGCCAGCTGCAGATCGGGCCGGTCGAGCTTACAGGCGTCCGCTGCGGAAGATTCCGTAGACCAGCCACGCTCCGAGCAGGCTTGAGAGCAGGTACATGGGGACGCTGAGCCACCAGGAATGCAGTTCGGTTCTCAGGACCAGAGCTGATGCCACGATCAGGGCGGCCAGGATCAGGCCGATCACTACTCGATTGCTCGATCGGTCAACTTCGGTAATCAGCTTTTCAATGTGGCGGTGTTCGACCTGAACGCGCAGGTCGTCGTTGGCGAGTTTTTCCAGCGTCCGGCTGAGCGACACCGGCACTCTGTGAGCGGCTGAGGCCAGCGCTTTGACATCATCGATAATGTCACCGGCAATTCGGGACGGGCTGTACCGTTGCCGCACGGCTGACTTCACGAATGGCTGCAGAACTTCAGGAAGGTTGAACTGCGGGTCGAGTGTGTGGCCCACTCCTTCCAGCGTGACCAGAGCTCTGATCAGCAGCATCAGGTCACTGGGGCAGCGGATTCCGTGGCTGACCAGGATCGTCACAAAGTCTCCAAGCAGGTGTCCGATGTCGAGTCGGCTTAACTCGACTCCGTAATAGGTGTCGATGAAGTCGCGGATTTCGGCGCGAAGCAGGGGGCGGTCGATCTCTGTGAACGGTTGCCCGATTTCTTCGACGACGCAGACTGCCGCTTCGGCGTCGCGTCGAACGATGGCGACCATCAGGTCGATGAGCGAATCGCGAGTCTTCTCGTCGAGATGTCCGACCATTCCGTAGTCGAGCAGGCACAAGGCTCCGTTGTCCAGAACTCGAATATTGCCTGGGTGAGGGTCGCCGTGAAAGATGCCCAGTTCGAATGCCTGTTTCAGGAAGATTCTTGCGCCGTTTGCAGCCAGTGCTGAGCAGTCAATTCCGAGTCGTTCAAGTTTTTCCGGATCATCGATCTGGTGCCCATCGATCAGGTCCATTGCAAGCACGGTGTCGCTGGAGAGTTCGCGGAAGACGGCAGGCACCTTCAGTGTGGCATCGTGTCGAAACAGTCGATGAAACTCTTCAAGCGTTCGCGCTTCTCGCGACAGATTCAGCTCGCGACGAATCGTTCTGGCAAAGTGACCGACCAGACCGATCGGGTCGAAGACCTGAGCTTCGGGAATGTAATGCTCGATCAGAACGGCGAATTCGTGCATCAGTGAGATGTCACGTTCAATTTCTGCGGTGATACCTGGGCGGAGAATTTTGATGGCCAGCTCTTGACCGTTGAGATGTGTTGCGCGATGGACCTGGGCAAGCGATCCAGCCGCCAGGGGCTCGGTCGTGAAACTGGCGAAAGCGTTTGCTACGGGCAGGCCGATTGCCGACTCGACTCTGGAGATAGCAACTTCAGAGGAGAAGGGCGGTACGTTTTCCCGGAGCTGTTTCAATTCGGTCAACACATCGTCAGGAACCAGGTCGGGGCGCGTGCTGATGACCTGACCGAATTTGATGAATGTTGGCCCGAGTTCTTCCAGCGCGAGTCGAATGCGTTGTGCTCGCGAGAGTGGCGTTTGAGGCCCCCGCCGTTTGAAAAGAACGCGACGGCTCCAGCGGAGGTAGCTCCCCAGGTGAAGTCGCTCAACGAGGTCTCCGAATCCGTGGTTAAGCAGAACGCTGACAATCTGCCGCATTCGACCGAGGTTTCGGATAAATCGAAGCGGTCGTAATTCCACGGGATTCTCGTGAACTTATGAAAGGTTGAAATGATCGATTCGTCAAAGAACGGAGAAGTAGTTCTCCGTCGCGAAGTCGAAAGCTTCGGGAGTCATCTTGCGAGGTCTCCTATGGTACGTGCAGAAGTTTCGCACCTGGAGTAGAAGATCGCGAGGATGGCACGACCGGAACTGGCGATTGCAGCCGTGGAAGTGTGTGTCGATCAGGTATTGCACAGCGTTTTCTTCGTACTCAAAGCCCATCGCCGGAGCGAGAACTTTCATGATGGCCTTGAATTCGCCCTCCGACGGATCGGGAACCTGGATCTTGTAAGGGATGCGGCGCAGAAACGCGCCGTCAACCAGGTCTTTCGGTTCAAGGTTTGTCGAGAAGACGATCAGCTGGTCGAAGGGAACCTGTATTTTCTTTCCACTGGGAAGATTCAGAAAGTCGTAGCGTTTTTCGAGTGGCACGATCCATCGATTGAGCAGCTCGTCGACGGGCATTCGCTGTCGACCGAAGTCGTCGATGACCAGCGTTCCGCAGTTACTTTTGAGCTGTACCGGCGCTTCACAGATTCGCGTGGCGGGATTCTGACTGACCTCCAGATCGCCCATCGTCAGCTCGCCACCAACGACGACGGTTGGCCTTTCAATCTGCACCCAGCGTCGATCGAATTCTGAAAGGTCGATGAGACTATCAGAAACCGGGGCGTCGATTGTTTTGTGAATTCCGGGGTCGAAGAGTCGGATAATCTCGCCATCAATTCCGAGGGCTCGTGGAAGCCAGATTGTCGAGCTGAAGCAGGCGGTAATGCGTTCAGCGATGCTGGTTTTTCCATTGCCCGGCTCCCCGAACAGAAACATGCCGCGTCCGGAGTTGATCGCCGGACCCAGGCGATCGAGCATTGCGGGGTTTATGATCAGGTCGGAGAACGCTCGTTTGAGATCCGTGTCGGTGACTTCCTGCCCGGCGATGCTTTGAGCCGCCATCGCGTTCAAATAATCGGCCAGGCAAACGGGCGCGGCACCGAAGTAAGTTGAGTCCTGAGAGTACTCTGTTGCTCGTGTCCTGCCTTTGTCGCTCAGAACGTAATCGTAGTCACCTGCCTCCGCAGCGCCTTTGAGAGCGACCATCTGCTCGTTGCGCAGATGTTTGATCACGTCCTCGATAATCGACAGCGGCAGGCACAGGTGTCGTGAAACCTGACGGCCGGATGCTGAGCCTCGCGCATTCAGCAGTTTGAGAACAAGTTTTTCGACTTCTTCTCTGGTTAAGCCGGTGGCTGCGATTGAGGCCGGTTCGACAGGAACGAACTCGGCAGTTCGGTCAGGGACCAGCTTGTTGACCCTGGTCAGAAGTGCTTCGAGCTGCTCGCTGGATTCGCAGGTCCCGCCGTTTCCCGTGCGGGTCAGCAGTCCGGAAGGGATCGCAACGCCGGAAATCTCCGGGGCGACTTGACCGATGACGGCGTCGACGTCGCGATCCAGGGCGGTGACGCTTCCGTCAGCAGAATTTCCTTGCGAATTTTCGGCTGCTGGTTGAACCATGATGCGAACTGTCTGACCTTGAAGGAGCTGGTGTCCGGCCTTTGGTGAGGGCAATCTCGACGATGAAAATCGCCGTATTGAGACAGTAGCTCGGAAACGGGAAGTGCGCCGGAAGATGCGGTATTTGCCTGAGCAAGGCGTGTCACGTCGTCCGGATTTGCGCGGAAGTCCAGTCGAAGAGATCGTCCCGAAAGGAGCCGACGGGGGCGATTCCGTTTGCAGACGCTGCCGCTCGGCAGTCGGTGCTGCTTTAAACAAGTGCTGCTTCGAACGCCGTTCCAGAAAATATCGATCTTGATGTCAACGGTTTTTCCGTCAGCCACGTACGAAACGTCGATCACGAACTGCGGGGCAGTTAAATCTTCCGGACATTTGCTGGCCTCGCTATTTTCAGCTTTCAGCGAGTTCCATCGTAAAGGTCTCTGCTTGCCCCGAGCAGGGCAGCAGTATTTCCGGTAGCCTGCGGACGAGGCTGCATGGCGGAGTTTGATCGATCCTCCGCCATCTCGGACAACGGAACCGAGTTATGGAACGGCCCGTATTTTAAGTCGAAATGGAGAATTGGAATGAAAACGTTGAGAAGTCAGACCCATTGGATGATCGCGCTGTTTGGAGGGTTCTGTCTTGTAGCCGCAGCGGTCACTGTCGCTCAGAAACCAGGATTGCCAGCTCCTCTCGCAGTGACAGACTCGCATGAATTGTCGACGGTATTCCGTGGCGTTGCACAAAAGGCACTGCCGTGTGTGGTGACGATCGAAACTCGACAGAAGGCACGGAAGATTGAAGTCGGAAGAGGCAACGGGGCGGACCCGTTCGAGCAGCTTTTTGAAGCGGATCCTCGTTTTCGTGAGTTCTTTCGGCAGATGCCGCGACAGCGACAGATGCCCGAAAGCAGCGGAATGGGTTCGGGATTTATCGTCGATTCATCGGGCATCATCGTGACGAATAATCACGTTGTTGCCGACGCTGACGAAATTGTCGTCCGGCTTCACGACGGTCGAGAATTCACCGGCAGTAATGTCCAGACCGATCCGCGAACCGACCTGGCGATCCTTCGGATCGACGCGGGCGAGCCGTTGCAGTCGCTTCGGTTTGGCGACAGCGATGGCATCGCCGTTGGTGACTGGGTGGTCGCGGTGGGAAATCCATTCGGCCATGAGCTGACGGTGACTTCCGGCATTATCTCGGCAAAAGGTCGAGGGCCGGGTATCGCGGAGCGTGAGGACTTTCTGCAGACTGACGCGGCAATCAATCCCGGAAATAGCGGCGGGCCATTGCTGGATTTGCATGGCAACGTGATCGGTGTCAACACGGCGATTTCCTCGCGTAGCGGAGGGTTCGACGGTATCGGCTTCGCGGTGCCGGGCCGCATGGCCTGGTGGGTCGTTCAACAGTTGATCGAACACAACGAAGTGAAGCGAGCGTTCATCGGGATCACGATTCAGCCGGTGACTAACGATCTGGCCACTCACCTTAATCTGAAGGTTGGCGAAGGCGCGATCGTTACCCAGGTATTCCCGAAATCTCCCGGCAGCACCGCGAAGCTGGAGCCCGGTGATGTTGTGTTGTCTCTGGACGGAAAACCGGTCAGCGGCCCACGCAGTTTGCAGGGGATTGTCGAGCGGCTGGCCGTCGACAAACCGTACACGGTCGAAATTCTGCGAGACGGCAAACGAGTTGATTTGCCGATTGTCCTCAAGCAAATGCCGAATGAGTACACGATGGCCAGTGTTGGTCGACAGGGACGTGAAGAACCAGGTGAAGCGAAAAGCGAAGAAGGAGTGGTTGAGGTCGGCGACTTTGGTTTCAAAGTTCGCGAGTTGACTCCGGAAATCGCTGACCAGATTGGGGTTGATACTGACGCTGGGGTCGTGGTCAGCTCTGTCGACAGCGAAGGAGCCGCCGCTCGGGTTCTGTCGGTTGGCGACGTCATTCTGAAAGTCGGTAACGTCCGAATTGAAAGCGTGGCGGATTTCAATAAAGGTCTCGCCGAAGTCGATCCCGAAAAGGGGCTGTTTCTCTTTATCAAATCAGGAAACGGAACTCGCTTCGACGTGATTCGAAAACGTAATTGATCGGCAGGATTCCGACCTGCTGACAGTGATCAGCAGCTTTCAGACAGCCCGGCTTCAACGAGGAGCCGGGCTGTTTGTCTGCGCTTCGCAACATGTTGCCGCTGGTGCGCGACGCGTTTCGCAAACGCAACATTCCGGCGAATTCGAGGCAGTCTATCCCGCACGACCTGCATGTCGCGCGGGTCTGGCAAGTCGCTGGGGACAACGCTGGTTTGTGTCTGGAAATCTACGGTAAGGGGATGAGCTTCTTCTAAAGTCGATTCCTTCATCGGTAATACTCGCGCAGTCAATGGCAAGTTCTCAAGGCTCAGACGCCGTTCCGTTGCCGCGAAGTCGAGGAATCGAAACATGGATCCCAGATCACTGATTGGCCCCACATTTCTTGTGTTGATGTTGATTGTGTCGACGGTTGGTGCCTTGTTTCTGCTTGAAACGGACGAGCCGGACCAGTTGACTGCCGAAGATTTCTACACCATGAGTGCCGCAGAGTTGAAAGCGGAAATCAGTGATCGAATGAGTCGGAAGATGAATCGCCAACTCATTTACTACGCGATCGTCGCTGTGCTGATCTGCGTGGTCCCGATCGGAAATACAAATCGGATCACTCGAGGGCTGATTATTGCAGGCGTCGGCCTGGTGGGCAGATTCGTGACCGGCGATCAGGCAGGGTCAGTGAGCAGTCTGACTAAGATGTGCTTCCTCGGCGGCGCTTTGTTCGTCGTGCTGATTATCGCAAAGCTGTACAGCAAGACCGCCGACAACAATGGGAAGCGACCTGCGATGGAACGCTGGGCTCCTCGGCGGGGAGTACCGCTCCGAGCCGACGATCCCGAGACGCTGGCCAAGCTTGATCGACTTCGAGATGTCGCGACGCTTCCGCCGCCGCGACTGTCGTAATTTCTCGCGTGGCATGACCGGTCGTGCTGGGGCATCGACACGGCGAGTTCCTGTTGGCAATAATCAGCGCTCTTTTCAACCGACCGGATCGCTGAAGCCCTTGACGATACAGCACGAGAGAGTCTGCACGTGAATTTCAACTGGCCGCCCGAGCCGAAGTTTGTCCCGATTCCGAGCGAGTTTCATTCGCTGGAAAACGACGGGCCGTTTGACAAGTGCCTGAAGTGCGAGGCCGAGTTGCTTCAGTCGGGCATGCCTTATCTGATCGAGCGGGTTTTCGTTCAGCAGGAGCCCATTGTCGAATACGCCATGTGCGAAGCCTGTGTGATGGCTTCGCAGAGCGAACTTTCTGCCGAGTCCCGGCAGGCGGTGACCGATTACATGCTGTCGAATCTGGATGTGAGTCAGCGTTTGGGACGCCTTTCGGAATGGGCAGAGCAGGGTAGTGACGACGCTTCGGAGCTGATGAACCGTTGCCTGTTTTCAGGAACCCGGGCAGAAGATTGTCGCGAGAAACAGATTGCGGCCTGGTGCCAGGGAGACCAGATGCGGGTCGATCATGTCTTCCCGATGATGATTTCGGGAGTCGCCATTGAGGAACTGAACGGCGTGCTGTCAGAGAAAACGCGCGGCTGGATCGATGATTTCGTTGGAGACAACTTTGGAATGCCGCCCGAGTTCTGCGACAACCCGGACTTTCGGCCTGTACTCATTTGAGTGGCTCACTCGATACTCTGAGGAACGAATCCGGAAACAGACGCGACCGTTCCAGAAGATTGTGAGCGATGAATGAAACCGGTCAGTTTGACACTTTTCACACTTCTTCTGTTGTCATCGTTGTCTGCCGGCGGTGAGCTGGGACTGCGAGTTCAGCATCGCCGCCCGTCTGCCGCAGTTCTGCTTGACGGTGGACGCAGGCTTTGCGTTGCTAATCGACGCAGCGGAACGGTGAGCGTTGTGGATGTCGCCGCACGAAGCGTCTCTGAGAAGCAGATTGGTCAACAGATTTCTGACATCGCAGCGTTGCCCGGCAGCGATTTTCTGCTGGTAACCGACTTCGCTGGTGGCACGGTGGTCGTTGTCAGACATTTGGCGGACGGGCTACACGTCGTCGATCGTGTCGATGTTCCGTCGTCGCCGGAAGCGATTACCGTCAATGCGAATGGCAATCTGGTCTGTGTGGCTTCGTTGTGGTCACGCCGACTGACAATTCTCGCCCGCGATTTGTCTGATGAATCGAACGACTATGACCTGCAGAAAATTCACCAGCTCGACCTGCCATTTGCTCCGCGAGCGATGGCGTTTGTTGATTCGACGCGAGTTGTCGTTGCGGATTCTTTCGGTGGGCGATTGGCTGTCGTCGACTGCGTCGCCGGATCGAAGACCGCCGAGTACAGGCTCCCCATCCACAACGTGCGTGACATGACTGTCGGAAAAGACGAGCGTCTCTACCTGACTTGCCAGCGGCTCAATCCGAAAGGGTACGCCGACCGCGAGGACATTCACTGGGGGATTTTCATGGAGAATGAGATCCTGGCAGTCGACGTTGCTTTGCTGATTGAGGGGGCTGGACAACGAGCGTTAAACCCGGAGCGGATTGCGCTGGGTGGGCCGGGCGAGGGAGCAGGGGATCCCGAAGCCGTTCTGGTGACTCCGGAAAAACTTGTGGTAACTCTGGCCGGCACCGGCGAGCTGGCCATCGTCGAACGAGTTGGAGTTCGAGAAAGCCGTGTTGCAACCGGCGGTCGACCGCTCGACGTCATCCAGGATGAAGTCTCTAATCGCGTGTTCGTGGTGAATTCGCTGTCGGATTCGGTTTCCATCGTCGACCTGAATGGGAACCGGCTGATCGACACCATCAGCCTTGGACCGAGTCCACCTTCGGGCATGGTTGAACGGGGCGAGGCGGCCTTCTTCAACGCGAAGCTGTCGCACGAAAGCTGGATGAGTTGCCACAGTTGCCACACGGACGGGCACACGAACAACGGCCTTGCAGACACGCTCGGAGATGGCGAATTCGGAGACGCGAAACGAGTCCCGACACTCCGCGGTGTCTGGTCCACCGGGCCGTGGGCGTGGAACGGTTCACAGCATCAGTTGCACGGTCAGATTCAAAAGTCGCTGACGTCAAC
>JADHNX010000054.1 GCA_016779365.1 Planctomycetaceae bacterium | reverse complement strand
GGAGCAGGAAGCAGACACAAAACCAATTACTCTCAAAGGAATTCAGGTTGTGGAGACGGCGTCCGGACTTCGATTCGAAGGGTCAGCGTTCTGGGTGCGGCATCGGCACCGGGAATTCGGACCGTTCGACTACGAATGGTCTCGCGACATGCTGGGCATCGAGTTTCTTTATCGCCGAAAGAAGTTTGGCGAATACTGCAGCGATGATGAAATCTCAGCCGACCTGAAGGAATTCGAGCTGCCCATGCGCGTCGTTGAGGTCACTGCGGTTGTCTGCGGGTCGATCATTTTCGGAATCATTCACGGCTTCAGTCAGGCCGAGAAAAGAGCAATCCTGCTGAAGAATCTTCAGCACAGCCAGCTCTCGCAGTTTGCCTCGAACATCGAAGGGCTGCCTGAATCGTGAGTTTCAGATCACGACTCGGCATCGACTCTGAAGAAGCGTCTCCCTTTCAGTTCGAACCGTGGCAGGCTGTTTTGTTCGACGAGTTGAACTTCTGGCTGAAAGTTCAGACGGTCTTTGATCGTGTTCTTCACCAGTTGTGCGAGCGTTTCGGACTCGCTTACTGACAGGTCAGGTCGCGGCTCCAGTTGCAGCAGGATCTGATGCATTGACCGTACAGTTCTGACTTCGATCCGAAATTCGGCAAGCTGATCGAACTCTCGGAGGATGGCTTCAACGCTCGACGGGAAAACGTTGTTGCCTCGAATCGTGATCATGTCGTCGGCTCGACCGAGAATTCCGCCTTTCAAACGAAGCAATGCCCGACCGCAGACGCACGCTTCAGAATCAGACTCGACCAGGTCGCCCGTCCGGTAACGAATCAATGGCGAACCGAGACGGCCAAGGTTCGTGACAACCAGCTCGCCACGCCGCACACCCAGAGAATCCGCAGTCGCGGGTTCGAGCGTCTCGGGATTGATGATTTCAGCGATACACTCAGATTCAAGAATATGGAGTCCGCCGGGATTCTCGGCACATTCAACACCGAGCGCGCCGATTTCGGTCATCCCCCAATGGTCAATGACACGCGCTCCCCACGCAGACTCGATGCGTGAACGAATTGACGGAATGCTTCCACCAGGCTCGCCCGCAACGATCAGCATTCTGACCGAACCGGCTACCAGGTCGCCCCCCTGCTCTGCCGCCACTTCCGCAAGCCTCAACGCGTAGGTCGGTGTGCAGCAAAGGATGGTTGCCTGATTGTCAGCGATCAGCGAAAGCCGCTGCTGACTGCTCATTCCACCGCCGGCCAGACACAAATTACCGAGCCGATTGGCGCCTTCAAACGCCGCCCAGAATCCGATGAACGGGCCGAACGAAAACGGAAAGCAAAGTCGATCTTCCGATGTCAGACCGACCATACGAAAAATCTGCGCCCACGAATTCAGAAACCACTGCCAGCTCTCGGGAGTGTCGAGCCATCGCATCGGCGTGCCGGTCGTCGTTCCCGATGTCTGATGAAGACGCGAATAGTCGTTGCGGCCAAACGTCAGATTCGTTCCGTAGGGCGGTCGTTGACTTTGATCGTCGACGAGGTCTGTTTTGGTCGTCATTGGAAAACTCTGCAGATCTTTCAACGACTCAATTCCGGCATTCTTTTCGCCAGCTCGCACGAAGTCAGCAAGCCGTTCCTGCCAGAACGAGTTACTGCCCATCACCGTTTTCAGCAGAGTCCGCAACCTTGCAAGCTGCCGTTCTTCGAGACTGACTCGGTCAAGATTCTCCGGAGTTTCACTCAACTGATCCATTACCCAATCCCGAGCTGCTCAAGGCTCACGGTCTTTCAAAAACATTCGCAGGGTGCGTCTCGACGCACCGGCAACGTCAATCAAAAACGGTGCGTCAAGACACACCCAGCTTGCAGACGATCGTCCAATGGTCGGCTTTAGTTGGCAATTTTCACGATGCCTGCATCCCTCGCCAGTGGCTCTGGCTGTTCGAAGGGAAGCGACTTAAGAAAGGCGACCAGGTCATCGACCTCGCCGGCCGACAAATGGCTGGTCACACCGTGTTTGTCGCCTGAGTTCTGCGTCGTCAGAACGTCTCGCAACGTCTCCGCTTTTCCATGATGCAGGTACGGAGCCGACCGATAAAGACCGAGAAGCATGGGCGTGTCGTAGGCCGGCCCCATCGTTTCGGAGTCGTCAGCCGTGCCGGTTCCGACATCGTGGCGAACGCTCGGCTTGCCGGACTGTGAGTCGGTAAAGAACGGCCCGGAGTGGCACTCAGCACACTTTGTCTGCTTTGACAGGAACAACTGGCGACCTCGTTCAGCAGCTGGCGACAAACCACCCTTCGCGTATGGACTCAGCGTAAACGTGTGCGAGTTCGTGTAAGCGGCCAAAGCGTCGAGCGATTTTGACAAGCCTCGGTTCGTGGCACCAAGCGGCTTATTCAAGCGGCCCTGGTGGAGCCCTCGACCGCCCATCAGCGGGCCTCGAATTGTGTGCTCGAAATCCTGAGTTTCATCGCGGTCAGCCGACCAGTGTTGAGGATGCGTGAACGCCAGACCGTGCAGCGGCGGAGTCTGGCGAAGACCTTCCGGGTTGTGCCAGGTGCGACCATCCGGCTGCCCATCGGGGTGGCAGCTTGAGCAGGAGATCCAGCGCTGCGAGGTCATCGGCGGCAGCGCCGTGTAGAACAGAATCTTGCCTTCGTGAATCTCCGGCGACAGCGGATTTTTTGTGACCGAAATTCGGTCGATCTGCCGCAGAGACTTTGCGTCGAACACGACGACTTCGAAGTCCAGCGCGTTGTAAACAAAGAAGCGACTTCCGTCGGGTGAGACTCGAACAGCTCGCGGGTTATGACCGGTTGTGATGTACTTTGCGAGTTTCAGTTCGCGGTAGTCATCGTCGATCGTGTCGCAGACGAAGACGTCGTCAGTTCCGGAAAAGACAATGTAGAGTTGCCGCCCGTCCGGGCTGATCGCCGCTTCCCAGGGGTTGGCAGTCACTCGCGTTCCAAAGACCGAATCCAGCGGCATTCGCTTCCGACGTGAGTCCTCTGACTTGACCAGGTCGGCAACCCCGACATACGGAAAGATCGACCCCGCGCCCTGATGTGCCGTCACCTTGGACCGGATAAACGTCACGTAAGCTTTCGCACGTTTCGGATGAATGACCAACTGCCGAGCAAGATTATCAGTGCTGCTGCCCGGCCATTCGTCGACCAGTTTTCCCGACGAACGATCAATCGCTCGAATCGTCGCCGTCAGGTATTCGCAGATCAGCAACTGCGAGTCGTCGGGTGAAATCGCGATCCCTCGCGGAAACGCTCCTGCCGGGAACGTCCGAGTGATCTCCGCAGTTTGAGGATTTATCTCGACAACCTGACCGGGATATTCGAGCGTCACGTAAATGCGACTGCCATCGTTTGTCGAGACGATTCCGTACGGCTCGTCAAAGACCGACACCGTCGCCCGACTTTTGCCCGAGTCTCCATCAACAAACACGACGGAGTCGTCGTCGTAAACGGCGACGGCGATCTCGTGCGACTGGCCAATGAACGAGACGCCTTCGGGGTGATGGCCCACTTCTACTTCGCGAAGCACTTTGTTCTTTGCGAGGTCGACGAAAGTCACCGTCCCGCTGTCTCGATTACTGCACGCCAGGAGCGATCCGTCTGACGAGATATCCATCAGACTGTTCGATGTCCCAGCCGAAGCAGGATTCGGAATTGCCGCTGCCAGCGTTGTGGCAGCAAGACAAGTGAGAATTCGCACAAGTGTCGGTTGCAACTTCACAGTGCAGTTCCTCTGTTTTCTGATGGGTGACTTGTGACAGCCGGACGATGCGAACTCATTCGATGATGGTTTTGTGAGGCTCGCCGGCAATCTCCTGAACGTATCGCGGAACGGCGTAGCCTGGCAGCCGAGTTCGCAGTTCTGCAATGAGACGCCGACCAACCGCCGGATCAACCTCGAAATGTGCCGTCCCGGCGACTCGATCCAACTGGTGCAGATAGTAGGGCATCACGCCCGCATTGATCAGCGATTCGGACAAATCCGCCAGCGCATCTACCGAGTCGTTCACGCCTCGCAGCAGCACGGCCTGATTGAGAACAGTGATGCCCGCTCGAACGAGTCGTCGCAAGGTGGCCTCGCAGTCAGCAACGACTTCGGCGGCATGGTTGGAATGTACGACCACAATCGGCGTCAGGCGGCTTTGCGTGAGCAGTTCGAGCAGCACGCCTGTAACACGGTCCGGCAGGACAATCGGCAGGCGAGAATGAATCCGCAAACGTTTTAGATGCGGGACCGTTTCCAGTCGCTCGATAAGTTGACCGAGACGCGCATCGGTCAGCATTAAAGGATCGCCGCCGCTGAGGAGCAATTCTGAAATCGACGAGTCAGCTCGAAGCTGTTCGAGGGCAGGCTCCCAATCGTCAAGTCGTCTCGGCTCATCTCCGTACGGATAATGACGCCGGAAGCAGTATCGGCAATTCACGGCACAGCTTCCGGCTGCAATCATCAAAGCACGACCGTGGTACTTGTGCAGCAAACCTGGAGCCGTGCGGAAACTTGAATCCGAAACGGCATCGGCGACGAATCCGGCGACCGACTGAAGCTCGTCGTTCAGCGGCAGGATCTGTCTCAGGAGAGGGTCGTCAGGATTGCCGACGGTCATTCTGGCGAGAAAACTGCGAGGCACCATCAGCGGAAACTGACTGGCCGCTTCCTTCGAAAATCGATCGGCCAGCGACTCCAGCCGAAGTTCGCGCAGCAGCTCAATCGGATTTCGGATGGCATTGCCCAGGGACTGGTGCCAGTCCGAAAGAACATCCGAACTCACTTGCGCATCAACACCGGGTATTGACACTGAATTTCTCGCTGTTTCGCGTTTGAGGAACTTCGTGAATGACCGTTTTTCAAGACATCCGGGAATGTAGCAGCTTCGGCCAGAAGTCACTCGTCAAAGCATCGGATGCCTGATCCGTCACGACCGACTAATTCGACGGAACCACTGGTCGGCTCTCACCTTCGGGTTTGTGCCGTCGAATGGTTCTGCTATTGTCCCGCCTCGCTGACAGCCGTCAAATCCTGCGAATGGCCAGCGAAGCAACTATCGATGCCGACCGAAAGGCATCAGAACCGAACCAATGACGAGTGATTCCGAATGAACATCAACGCGAGCGAATTGAAAAAAGGTCTGAAGGTCATTTACGAAGGCGACCCGTACGACATCGTTGAGGTCCACTTTGTAAAGCCAGGTAAAGGCCAGGCTCTGTACAAACTGAAGCTTCGAAATCTGATTAAAGGCACAAACCTGACGCCTACACTGCGCAGCGGCGACAGCATGGAAGCAGCTGACGTACGGAAGTCGAACGGCCAGTACCTGTACCGCGATGCCGACGGGTTCATCTTCATGGAAGATGCGACCTACGAACAGTACACGATCTCCGAAGCGAAGATGGGCGACTCGGCCAATTTCCTGCTGGACGGCGCGAAATGCGAGCTTCTGTTTTACAACGACCAGCTCATCGGAGTTGACCCGCCATCGCATGTGATCGTCGAGGTGACCTACACCGAGCCAGCCGCTCGCGGCAACACAACGGCGAACGTCACCAAGGCAGCCACGGTCGAAACCGGTGCCGAAGTGCAGGTTCCGGCCTTCATCGAACAGGGCGAGAAGATTAAAGTCGACGCTCGAACCGGCGCGTACATCGAGCGAGCCAAGTCATAATTGAGTCGAGCTTCTGAACAAGCGTGTTTGAGATCCAGCTTTCGGGAATTGAACCCGAAGACTCAGTCATTGAAATTTCCGGCGTTGCCATCGTGGCAGCGCCGGAAAACTCCACAGTCAGGAAGACGAAGGAGACCGCGAAATGGCGAACCTGCATGTCCTGCTTTACTCAGCAGCCGCGATCCTTGCTTTAAGATCGTTCGTACAACTGGTCACCAACTATCGCAACGAGTACGAACACATCGCCGTAAGCGAACACCTGACAAAGATGGCCGAAGAGCTGGAAGCTCAAAAAGCAAACGGCGGTGTAGAACCGGAGTTAAATTCTCCCAAACAGTTATCTTTGCCCACACAAAAAAAACAGGCAGCAGCGATCTAGTCACGAAAAGCAGTTCGCGAAAGTGCCGGCCCGTTGCGAGGCAACAGCCTGTTGAAAAACAACTGACTCGCAATTTCAATGCGTGCAACTGGCTCTGCCAGTGCGGAATTTCCGGCAAGCGCCGAGATCACCACTGGCACTGGCATCGCCGGTGGCACGCTTTTAACGGGCTGTTGACGGTCGATTTTTAAATTGAGCCTTGAATTCGTTGCCAGCTTCTCGCCCTGCGAAGCTCACGACGCCTGGAAGAGCCCCATGTCCGAGACGCCTCACAACAAACAGCTCTATATCGAGACCGTCGGCTGCCAGATGAACATGCTGGACAGCGAACTGGTCGTCGCGGCGCTGCGTCAGCAGCAGTTCGAACTGACCAACGACATCAAGGCTGCCGACACGATTCTGTTCAACACGTGCAGCGTCCGCGAACATGCCGAACACAAGATTTACAGCCAGCTCGGACGCATCAAATTTCAGAAGCGAAATCGCCCGAACCTGGTCATCGGCGTGATGGGCTGCATGGCTCAGAAAGATCAGGACTTGATCTTCGAAAAGGCTCCGCATGTCGATCTGGTTGTCGGAACGGGACAACTCGGTGAGATTCCTCGCCTGATTGACGAAGCTCGCAGCAGCAGGAAACGCCTGACCGCGTTGAGCCTCGACCGAAAAGGCGGCTCGCGGGAATCAGTCGCCAACAGCTTCGAAAGCTACGACCCGCTACGCGATCCTGAAATGCGGCCTTCGCCGTATCAGGCCTTTGTTCGAATCATGATTGGCTGCGACAAGTTCTGCACATACTGCGTTGTGCCGATGACTCGCGGCCCGGAACAAAGTCGACCACCAAGTCTGATCGCTGCTGAAGTTCGCACGCTGGCCGAGCAAGGCGTTAAGGAAATCACCCTGCTGGGGCAAACGGTCAACAGCTATCGCCACACGGAAGACGGACGCGAGTATCGATTGTCGGATCTGCTTGAGCTGATTCACGACACGGAAGGCATCGACCGAATCAAGTTCGTCACGAACTACCCGAAAGACATGACGGACGACCTGCTGCAGGCCGTTCGCGATCTGCCAAAGGTTTGTCGGTATCTGCACGTGCCGGCGCAGTCGGGGTGTGACGAGCAGCTGAAGGCGATGAAACGCGGTTATACCATCGCCGAATATCGCGACATGATGCACCGGATCAAGGCGACCATTCCCGGCTGTGCTGTTTCCAGTGACTTCATCGTCGGCTTCTGCGGCGAAACCGAAGAGTCCTTCCAGAAGAGCATGGCGTTGATTGAAGAATTCCGCTTCAAGAACAGTTTCATCTTCAAATACAGCGAGCGGCCAGGCACGAAAGCGCACGGACTCTGGCCGGACGACGTTCCGGAAGACGTCAAAAAACGTCGCAACAACGAAATGCTGGACCTGCAGAATCGCATCAGCGAAGAAGACAACGCCGAGTTCATTGGAACCACTGTCGAAGTCCTGTGCGAAGGCCCCAGTAAAACCGCCACAAAGCGAGGCGAAGCGGACAGCGAGTCACCGTCTATCCAGCTTGTTGGCCGCACCGACTGTGACCGCATCGTCGTCTTTGATGGCAACCCCAGACTCGCTGGATCACTCGTGGAAATCGACATTCACGATATCACCACGACGACGCTGCTTGGTTCAATCGTGACCCGCCAGATTAACCACGGTCTGGAAATCGACCTGCCGGTCGTTTCTTAGAAACGTCTTTGAACTAACTACGCATCCACCAAAACGACGACACTCGCATGGCGGCCTTACCGAATCGTGACAAAATCGTTGTGATTCAACAGAGCATGCACGAGCGCCACTCGTGATCGAGCCAACGCGTCAGCCTGCCCTTTCAATGCTTCTCTCAATTGCGCCATCGTCGTCTGACACGCCTTTGTTTCTTCCGATGTCGGCTTCCGAGCGAGCAACAATTCAAACGCTTCTCGCACAAACGTCTCGTCATCGGCGGCGTCATTCGCTGAATAAACGGCAAGTCGCTCACTCAGCACGCGCGACATTTCGAGTGTCAGCCGGCTGTTGGCCATCGCGAGTGCCTGCTGCGGGACGATGCTTTCCGTACGGCGATAACATCTTTGAATGTCCGCGTCGTCGAACATCGCGACGAAGGCGTTGCGATCGTCTCTCGACTGCGTGAAGTACAAACTGCGACGCCGCACGTTTCTGTCGTTTGGATTCTCGGTGGGCCCGCCCATCTTCGAATCCAGAACTCCGGCCAGATGCAGAACACTGTCGCGAACGATCTGCGACTCCATTCGGACCGGCAGCCTTCGCCAGTAGTACTGGTTGGTCGGGTCGATTTCCGACGTCGACTGATCCGCTTCTCGAATTCCGGTCGAACGCTGATACGCTTCCGAAGTCACAATCAGTCGATGCAGGTGCTTCATGCTCCAGCCATTCTCCTGGAACTCGACGGCCAGCCAGTCGAGCAGTTCCTGCATTGGCGGAGCCTTCGTTCGGCGTCCGAAATCTTCCACCGGGTCGACCAGCGGCTGCCCGAAATGTCTCAGCCAGATATGGTTGACGGCGACGCGTGACGGCAATGGATTTCGTGAATCGACAATCCACTTCGCGAAGGCGAGGCGACGACCAGTGCTCAACTTTGAGTACGAAGCATTTCGCGACTCGGGCTTCTCGGCAGGGCCTTCCAGCGCCTTAAGCGACGCTCGGATTGACGTGTAAGCCGCCCCCGGTTTCTCGATCGAAGTCCGAGCCTTCGCGGCAGATTCCTGCTCTTTCTTCAAACGTTCCTCAGTCGCCTTCCTCTTTGCAGCGTCCAGCTTGCCCGAGAGTTCAAGCTGTGACTTCGCAACAGCCAATTCGGCAACGGCCAGCTCATGCTTTCGAGCGGCCAACGCGGCGGCAGCAATCAGTGTTTTCGATCGTTCGCCAGCGGGTGAATCCAACTTCGCCTGATCAGCCGCGAACGCTGACTTGATCATGGTGGGTTTCAATTCCGCAGCAGCCAGCGCTGCTTTGTCGACAGCCAGTTTCTGTGCAAGGTTTTCCGGATTGCTCGGTCCAGTCTGACCTGGCGCGATGAGGTGCCGTCCGACTGGAAGTTCGCGAATTTCGATAGAGTCAAATTCCGCGACGGCGTCGAAGGCGACCAGATCGATTCGGCCAGCTTCGCGTTTCTGTGCCAGCCGGTAAGAAAGAGTATGCGCGCCGTCGATCGCTGCGTTGATCAGGTCCCCCTTAACGGCGATCGTCAACTCGTAAGTTGTGTCGACGAGGACCGGGCGAGCGGCAAGCCCATCGCTCGGATACTGCGAACCTGACCCGGGATTCACGGCAACCTGCAACTTCGAGCCGGGCTGCACCGCGCTCATATAGACCATTTTTTCCCGGCCATCGATCGAATCAAACGCCAGCCCGACAGACTTCCATTTGTCGCCGCCCAGCGTTCTGAATTTCAGCGTCGCCTCAAAATCGGTCGGATGCGTTTGCCTTGTTCGCAAGTATTTTCTCGTCGCTCCGGCCAGCTTCTGAATCACCTTGCCTTCAGAGTAAACCCACTCGCCTGGACCGTTCTCCCACACCCTGGAATTCGCAGTATCAAAGTCGTCCCGCAGAAACACTTCACCCGACTGAACGCTGACCGGCTCGGCCACTGAAGCTGACTCGACAGCGGCCTGCGACGCCGACACCGCCTTGCGAGCGACTTCAATCTCCTGCTCGGCTGCAGCCAGATGATCGGCCAGCACAAACGGTCGCAACTCAGGAGCGTGCGCCTCGACCGGCAGCGAGACTTCCTCGAACTGAAAATCTCCGTTCGACAACAGAGCCGGAATTGCGGCGGGCATGACTCGCGAAGTGTCAGGATCTTTTTCATTGCCGCGTCGATGCAGGTAAGTCGGAGCGTCGGGATGCGCATCAAAAACGCGCGGCAGGCCATCCTTTTCGAGATCAATCTGGCCGGGTACTGAATCCAGCCGAACCTGGTGCGGCTCGAAAATCGCCCGCATCGAGTAATAGTCGTCGTGAGTCAGCGGGTCGAACTTGTGATCGTGGCACTTTGCACAATTCATCGTCAGACCGAGAAATGCCTTCGACGTGTGTTCGATCGTCGAGTCCAGCCAGGTCGTTCGGTTAAAGAGATAATAGTTCCTTGCGAGAAAGCCCGTCGCTCGCAACGTCTGAGGATCCGTCGGAGCCAGTTCGTCGCCAGCCAGCATTTCCATGACCATCCGGTCATAACCTTTGTCGTCGTTCAGCGATTCGATAATCCAGTCCCGCCAGTGCCAGATGTGTTTCTGACTGTTCCGCAACTGAGCCCCCAGGCCGTACCAGTCGGTGTACCGCCAGACGTCCATCCAGTGCCGCCCCCAGCGTTCTCCGTAATGCGGACTTTCGAGCAGACGATCAACGACGCGATTCCACGCTCCGGGACTGTCGTCAGCCAGGAACGCGGTCAGCTCGTCACGCGTCGGCGGAAGGCCGGTCAGATCGAGATAGACTCGCCGCAGCAGCAACGACTTCTGCACAGGACCGACCGGTTTCAATCCGAATTCACGATGCTTCGCCGTGATGAGAGCGTCGATCGGATTTTCAGTCGCGATGCCTGGACCGGTCGGCAAGTCAACTTTTACCGGACGCTGAAACGACCAGTGTTCTCGAGGATCGGAGTCGGCTTCTTCGTGTTCAGGCGCGGGAGCCCCGCCGGCAATCCAGTCTCGAATGGCGGCGATTTCTTCCGGCTTCAGCGGCTCACCTTCCGGAGGCATGCGGATGTCATCGTCTTTTGACGTCACTCGTGTCAGCAGCTCGCTGAGGTCCACTCGTCGCACATCGATAATCGGGCTGTCGGTTCGCCCCCTGATCGAAGCCGCCGTGTCCAGACGCAGGTCCGACTCCTGCTTCAACGCACCGTGGCACGCATAACACCGAGCCTTAAGCACCGGCTTCACCAGCTTGAGATAGTCATCGGCGAGCAACTCACCACGAAAAGTGATGAGAGCCAAACCTGAAACGATAAAAATTCGAACGACAGACTTCATGATTTTGCACCGAATGTTCAAGCGAAAGTTGACAGTCCGTCGGGCTGATGGTCAGAACGAGAATCCGAGTGGCTGGGTTGCCAGACCTGCGCGACGCAGTCACTCTGCCAATTCAAATTCCAACCAGCACTCCCGCAGAGTTTGCATTCGGACTCGCAATGGATCAATCCTCAACAGGCGAAGACCGCTCATCGACGAACGGCAGGACTGGCAAAATCACACGTTCCTTCGCTCGGGGAACGTTGTCCGCCTGGCTGTGCTCCGGCGCCGTCATCGCGTACCTGTGCCGCAATTCTCTGTCGGTGGCTGAGAAGACGATCCGCCTGGATCTGGAAATCAGCGAAGAAACCATGGGCTTCATCATGGGGTCCTTCTTCTGGTCGTACGCCTTGTTCCAGATTCCCGGCGGCCTGCTGGGGAAGAAATTCGGTTCCCGAATCTGGCTGCCGATTTTCTCGGCAGGATCAGCCTTTGCGACAATGCTGTTTGGCATGGCCACCGGAACGGTCGGACTGCTGTCCGCGCGGATCGGAATCGGGATCGCTCAGGCGGGGCTCTTCCCGTGCTCAACAATTGCCATTACGAAATGGTTCCCAAGTGGCGAGCGAGGATTGGCCAGCGGACTACTCGGTGCCGCGATGTCGGTGGGCGGCGCGATCGGAGCGGGACTCACGGGCGAGCTGCTCGAACTGACCAGTTGGCGCTGGACTCTGATTCTGTATTCGATCCCCGGTCTGATCTGGGCCGTGGGTTTTCGCCACTGGTTTCGAGAAACTCCGACCGAACATCGACGTGCCAACCAGGCCGAGTGTGATTACATCGCCGAACGCCCCTCTTCAAAGAACACTGCCGCGCCAGAACGCGGCGGAGCAGAACGCGGCGGGGCAGTTATAGAAGTTGCGGTTGCAGACGGGAACCGCGACACGGAAGCGAGTCGCGCAGCAGCAGCAGCAGGATCCCCGAATGAAGAATCCAGCCTCGCCTGGTTGAAACTTCTGCTTTACGCATCGTTCTGGATGATCTGCGGTCAACAGTTCTTTCGAGCCGCCGGAGCCGCCTTCTTTCAAAGCTGGTTCCCGACCTACCTGCAGGAGACGCGCGGCGTCTCAACTGCCGATTCCGGCTGGCTGGCGTCGCTGCCTCTTGTTGCCACCGTCGTTGGTTCGATTCTGGCTGGAGGCGCGTCCGACTTCGTCTATCGAAAAACTCACAGGCTGACGCTCGCCAGATCCGGACTGGCCGGTTCCGCCTTGTTCGTGTGCTCGCTGCTCGTCTTTTCGGCGTGGTACGTCAAAGACGCCAGAATGGCCACACTCGTCATCAGCGCCGGAGCCTTCTGCGCCGCCGTCGCCGGTCCCTGCGCTTACGCCTCGACAATGGATCTCGGCGGCCGAAACGTATCGCTCGTTTTCAGTTGGATGAACATGCTCGGAAACTTCGGCGCGGGGCTGGTCATCTGGGGCGTGCCGCATTTCCGTAAACTTGTCGACGAAACCCCCGCTCTGATCAACCTCTGCGGAGGAAACAGTTGGAACGCTGTGCTGATTCTCTTCGGAACAATGTTTCTGCTGTCGGCAAGCTGCTGGGCGATGCTCCGAATCCGAGCCAACGAACTGGAATCCTGAACTTCTTCGACTCTCCGCAGAGCGGTTCCCACCGGGCGGCGGGAACCGCCTCTGCAACTTCCTGA
>JADHNX010000053.1 GCA_016779365.1 Planctomycetaceae bacterium | reverse complement strand
TCCGAATTCATCGAATTCGTCCCGTAGGCTGAATAATGGATTGTCGACCGGAATGGAGTCCGAGCGTGACGGAGCCTGTAAATTTTCAATTGAATGCCGACGTGATTGCTCGGCAAAGTGATGCCCCGATCCGAGTCGTTTATGTCATGGGAGCTGGCCGCAGCGGTTCGACGGTCCTCGACACGATTCTCAACAACCATGAAGACGTCATCGGCGTCGGCGAATTAGTTCATCTGTTTATTGAAGGCTCGGCGGCGAAAGAAAACTGCTCGTGCGGCGAAGCTCGTGACACCTGCGAAATCTGGAGTTCCGTGCGCGAACGCTGGGCCGAACTGACTGGCCTGTCGTCGATCACCGAGCACGAGAGGCTGATGACAAAGTTCACGCGGGTCCAGCGGCTGGCCATTCCCGAGTGGCACCGACTTCGCGCGGGCAATCCTGATCCCGACTTCGCCGAATGCCTGAAGCAGACTCACGCGACTTACCAGGCAATCGCAGACGCAACCGGTAAACGAGTCATCATCGAATCGTCGAAGAATCCGCTTCGAGCAAAACTGTTGTGCCTCACTCCGGGGCTGGACGTGCGACTGGTTCATCTCGTGCGTGACGCTCGCGGAGTGGCGTGGTCACGAATGAAACCTTTTGCCAAATCAAAAGAAGGCGGAGTCCCGCAGGATATCCGGCCAAAGCCGATTCACATTTCCGCCGGCTACTGGCTGTTCATGAATTTTCTCAGCGAGCAAGTACGGAAGGCGTTTCCGAATCAGCCTTCCACACGCATCCACTACGAAGACTTCGTCTCGAACCCGGCGCAAACGTTGAAGGAGATTGGCGAGGTCGCCGGCCTGGACTACTCAACCGTCGCCAACCGTCTGCTGGCTGGAGATCCGATGGCGCCCGGCCATCTTTACGCCGGCAACCGAGTTCGCACTGCCGGCCCGATCAAACTCCGCAGCGACATGGCCTGGGCCGAGAAACTAACCCCCGGTCAGAAACGTCTCACGTGGCTGCTGGCCGGCTACAAACTTCGTCAGTACGGATATGAGCGTCAGCCGGCGACGGAATCTCCGGAAGCAAACGCAGTTGACAATTCGATTCGCAACGCCGCCTGACGTAACAAAGGCGAGCTGAAAAAGCAGGGCGGTGCCATCCTGCTTGCCTGCCGAGTTTCAACGCGATCTACGACTCTCGATATCGGGCCATGATTGTCTCTCCGGCGACGATGTTGTCGCCGAGTTTGGTCACGATCTCCAGGCCATCCTCTTTGGGCAGAAGCAGCTCGGTGCGGGAGCCGAGTTTGATCATGCCGAGCTGTTCGCCGCGTTCGAGTTCGTCGCCGGGTTTGAGCCAGCAGACGATGCGGCGTGCGAGTGCTCCCGTGATCTGTCGCACAACCATTCGTCGATGCGGAGCGGTCGACTCTTCGAGGTGCAGAGTCAGTCGTTCATTCTCGCGAGCGGACTCCGGACGCAGCGCGTTGAGCATCAGGCCAGGTTTGTAGTGAATCCCGGTCACGCGGCAGGCGACGGGGACTCGGTTGATGTGCACGTTGAAGATCGACAGAAAGATGCCGATTTCAATAGCCGGTCCGCCGATGAAATCGTCGTGCTCGATTTCTTCGATGTGGACGACTTTGCCATCAGCCGGTGCGACAACCAGACCAGGCTCGGACGGGACGACTCGTTTGGGATCGCGGAAGAACCAGGCGAATTCGACGCCGCAAAGCGACAGGCCAAAAGCAACGAACCAGAGCACGTACCGAACCGCGTCAGACACATCCAGCGTCAGCGATGCCGCCAGAGCTGCGATGGCCGGTCCCCAGGACAGAGCGGAGAAAACCAGCAGCTCAGCCAGGCCAACGCGTGCGAACGGCAGGTTGTCCCGCCAGACGAACGGATCGTCGGCTTTGTCCCAGTGGCAGTCCGTCTGGTTCTGATAAAACTTCAGATCGCGAGGATCGAGTACTTCGTGCGGAACGAGTGTCGGGTCGCCTTTTCGGCAGGCGGCCATCTTTGCGACGTATCCCTTGCGGAAAGTCTTCAGCCACCAGCGTCGAACGCAGCCCCATTTCTGTTCCAGTTCGATCACGACTCCGCCGCCCGGCTGGATGTCCATGATCTGCGGATCCATCGGCTCAATCGCCGCTCGTCCTCGTTCGGTTGAGGAATTGTCAGACTGGTCCGTCGCGTCGTTCATCAGAAGTCTTTCGGTGAATCGGTCGCAAGTCGCGAGGACCGTTCAGTACAGCCCACCACGAGCGACGGATTCTGCCGGCATGATCGCTGCCGAGCAACCACGCTGATTCTGGCAAGCAGATCGATGGCCGGCCTGATGAATGGTCCATCCAGGATGGGCAGGTCAAACAGTCACACGAAAGAGTCGAGGGAAAGAGTCGCCTCGCGTTTTATTGGGCATGTCTTGCAAGATGGTGGCGGTAGAAGTCGACGAGTTTTGAGATTTCCTCGTGAGTCGCCAGGTTCGTCACGGCAATCAGCACGCCGTTATCGAGCATCGCCAGGTCACCACCTTTGTCGGTTTCTTCCCACTGCTCACTTGTCAGAGACATCAAGGCCTGAACCAGGCTGTCGCGAAGCTCTTTCGTCGTCGCGACGGAACGCAGGTCGTACACACGTGACGTGCGCATTTTGAGTTGATTCTCAGAATTACCGGCAAGTTTACCGGTGCTTCTGCGATGGCATCGGTGACGGTACACTGCTCGCCTTTGCGATTCCGTATTTTCGAGGGACAGATGTCGGATCACGATTCAACACTGAGCGAGGGCTCGCCAAAGGAAGCTCCGCCGCATTCGCAGGAGTGGTTCGATTCGCTGCGCAAGACGCTGGGCGAGGCCGCGTGTCGGCAGTTGGGTTTTTACGTCATCCCGAACGAGCTGCTGCTGTCAGTTGTGATTCCCGTTTACAACGAGCGAGAGACGCTGGAAGGACTGCTGGAACGAGTGAAGCAGGTGCCGATTCGCAAAGAGATCGTCCTGGTTGATGATTGCAGCAGGGACGGCACTCGTGACCTGCTGAAGCGGTTGGAAGACGAACAACGGTCGAACATGGAGTCGGCCAGCGACGACGGCTCGTTGCCCAACAACCGCATGACGTTCGTTTATCACGAAACGAATCAGGGCAAGGGGGCGGCGGTGCGCACGGGCTTTGGAGCCGTGCAGGGCGACCTGGTCATCATTCAGGACGCGGACCTGGAGTATGACCCGGCCGAGTACCCGGTGCTGTTACACCCAATCGTCGAGGGCAAGGCGGACGTCGTTTTCGGCAGCCGCTTTCTGGGCGACAAGCCGCACCGGGTGCTCTACTTCTGGCACTACCTGGGCAATCGGTTTCTGACGACGATGTCCAACTGCTTCACGAATCTGAATCTGACCGACATGGAGACCTGCTACAAAGTTTGCCGACGGGAAGTGATCGACGAGATCGCTCCGCTGCTTAAGCAGAATCGGTTCGGCTTTGAACCTGAATTCACGTCACGCATCGCTCGACGCGGCTACCGAGTCTACGAACTGTCGTGCAGCTATTCGGGCCGGACGTACGAGCAGGGCAAAAAGATCGGCTGGCGAGATGGCTTCTCCGCGCTGTGGTGCATCGTCCGGTACGGACTGTCAGACTGACGCGAGCCGGGAAGACTGAACGAGGCGAAACGGCGAGACTGGCCTTTGGCTTTGACGGTCTCTTCGCGGGATGCCTATGATGATCCATCAAAGAAACTGAATAAGTTTGCCGTCCCACCATTCGTGTCGAACGCTTTGCTCGGTATCCACCCCTGATCGCCCACCCCGGAGTTTCTCGATGGTTGTTTCGAGGCTCAGAGTTTGCCTGGCCGTTTTGCTTTTCATCTGCGGATTCAGCAAGGCCATCTCCGTGGTTGAAGCCGCTCCCGCAGTGACGACGACGTCGCCTCAGGCTGTCTTTCCCGGACAGCAGATCGACGTCAAGCTGCGCGGAAGCGATCTGGCAGACGCAACCCGGCTTTGGACGCAGTTCGGAGCCGCAGCTCAACTTTCCCCAGACGTTAAAGACAACGGAAAGAACGCTGCCGAAGTTACGTGGCGGCTGGATGTGCCGGCGGACGTTCCGGTGGGAATTCACGGGTTGCGGGTCGCTGGTCCGAACGGAGTGTCCTCGATCAAGTTGATCATGGTCGACGACCTCCCGTCCATCGCGGCTGCGGCGGGAAACACGGCGATCGATAAGGCTCAGGAGTTGGCTCAGCCAGTTGCGGTCGACGGAGCGATCGCCAACCTTTCTCGCAACTACTACCGAATCAAAGTTGCCGCTGGCCAGAAGTTGTCGTTTGAAGTTGTCGCTCGCCGGCTGGGATCGGCACTGGATCCGTTGCTGAGGATTCTCGACACCAGGGGGCGCGAGCTGACTTACAGTGATGACGAGCCAGGTCTGCGAGGCGACGCCAGGCTGAGTTACACGTTTAAGGATGCGGGTGATTACGTCATCGAAGTTCGTGACATCCGTTACCAGGGCGGGGCGGGACATTTCTATCGGCTGCGAGTCGGCGACTTTCCGTGCCTGTCGAGTCCTTACCCGATGGGTGTGACGAGAGGTTCGGTCGCAAAGGTATCGTTCGTTGGTTCTGATGCTGACGGCGTCGGCGAGGCCGAAGTGAGCTCGCCGTCAGATCCAAAGATCGAATGGGTGAACGTGGCCGCTCGACGTGCCGGGGGAAAAAGCAGTGGCTTTGCGATGCTCAGGATTGAAGGCTCGCCGGTCGCCGTCGAGGTCGAACCCAACAACGAACTTGCCAAAGCAACACGTGTTGAACTCGGAACGTCCGTCAATGGTCGCATCGATGCTTCAGGAGATGTCGACCATTTTGTTTTTTCGGCAAAGAAGGGGCAGAAGTTTCGATTCAACGTCGTCACTCACCGGCAGGGATCTCCGGCGTCGGCCTATCTGCGACTGTTGAAAGCCGACGGCGGACAGGTTGCGGTCAAAGAAGACTTTGGAGTTGGTGACGCATTTTTCGACTACACATTTCCGGCTGACGGCGATTACACGCTGGCCATCGAAGAACTTCACCAGCGAGGCGGGTCGGCATTTGTGTACCGCGTCGAAGCTCAACCCATCACGCCGACGTTTGATCTGACGGCAGCAGCCGATGTGGTCAACGTCGGTGCGGGTTCGACGGCAATGGTTACGGTTGATGTGGCTCGCCGAGGTTACAACGGACCGATTCAAATTTCCGCGACAAACCTTCCGGCAGGGCTGACAAGCAACTCAACGGTCGCTGGATCCGGTACAAAATCGGTCGTCCTGACCATCAGTAGCGCGTCTGATACGGCAGCCGGGACTTTCGTTCCCGTGCAGATTGTTGGGCGAGGGCAGAACGGTTCCGACGAGTTCGAAGTGGTCGCTCGGACGGAAGACGCGTTGAAGGCGTCGTTCAACGCGCTGCCTTGGGGGCCTCAAAATCTTGACGGATACGTCGCCGTTGGAGTTTCACCGAAACCTCAAATTCGCCTCCGTCCGGAAGTGGGCGAGGTTGTTTTCGGGCAAAGCCTGTCGGCAACGGTGAAAGTCGTTGTCGAGCGTGATCCGGGTTTTGACGAGGCGATCACGCTGACTGTCACGCCTGAAGCGGCCAAGGGTGGATTGCCTGGCAACGTCACCGCAGCAGTGACGCCGATTGCCAAGGGCAAGAATGAGGCGGTCATTACTTTCACGGCGACTGATAAAGCACCGTTGGGGGACTTCACCGCTGTCATGACCGGAACAATCAAGCAAGACAAAACGACGGTGGTTCAAACGGTGCCTGGGATCACGTTGCGACTTCAGGCTCCGATGACGCTTACTCTGACGCCGAGCAGTGACAAACTTGCCGTTGGTGCCGAGTTGAAGGCAAAGGTCACGGTTCAGCGTAATCCGGCTTTGAAAGGCGAAGTCGTGCTGACGTTCCAGAATCTGCCGAAGGGTGTGACTGTGGCGGAAGCGAAAATTGCCGCCGACCAGAATGAAACTGAAGTGATGCTGGTTGCGGCTGCCGATGCGGCCAAAGGAGCGATCAACAATCTCAGCGTGAAGGCCGAAGCGACCGTTGGCAAAGTAAAGGTCTCGGCGGTTTCGCCCAATGTAAAACTCACTGTCGAATAAGGCCGCCTGTTGGCGTTCGGCAGATCCTGAATTACCCGACCTCGTCAAACGTTGAACATACCTGGCTCTGACGATTCATTATTCAGAGAGGCATTCAGATGCGTCGATCAATTTCAACTTGCGAGCGGCAGTTCGAACAAACTGCCCAGTGGCGGGCGAACATCCTGAAACTGACCATAGTTCTGCTCGGCTTGAGCTTACTTTCACAAGGCAGCCAGGCTGCTGATGAACCGTCGAAGTTGACAACCGAGTCCTCGCAATTCGAACTGGCCGGTTTGAGATCTCAGAAGCAGATCGTCGTCACCGGACAGTTTGGTGAGGAAGTCCGGGATGTCACTCATCTGGCAAAACTGACATCGTCCGACGAGAAGGTCGTGAAGCTCGAAGGCTCGATTGCTCGTCCGGTCGGCGACGGAGCTGCAAAGATCGCCTGCCAGCTGGGGGCTCAGACGGTTGTGGTCGAAGTCGTCGTTAAAGGCACGACTGCTCCGCACCCGGTCAGCTTTCAGAACGAAACACTGGCTGCACTCAGCAAAGCTGGCTGCAACATGGGAGCGTGTCACGGGTCGCCGTCAGGGAAGGGCGGCTTTCGGCTTTCGTTGCGAGCCTTCGATCCCCCGCTCGACATCCTGACGCTGCGGTCTGAATTTTTCGGTCGACGGACCAACCCGCTGAATCCCGGCGAAAGTTTGCTGCTTCAGAAGCCGTTGATGGAAGTCGCGCATGGCGGCGGTCGACGATTGACGAAAGGCGAACCGGCGTGGCAGGTTCTGCATAACTGGATCGGCGAAGGCTTGCAGCTCGATAAACCGGAAACACCCACGCTGGCGCGAATCGAGATTCTTCCGAGCAAGCGAGTCCTGCGCGACGCGTCTGACCGGCAGCAACTTTCCATCAATGGTTACTTCAGCGACGGTTCCGTTCGTGACCTGACAGCTTTGACTGTGTTCACTTCTTCTAACGAGTCGGTCGCCAGCGTCGACGATAACGGTCTCGTCGAGAAAATCGGACGAGGCGAAACCGCGATCCTGGCGCGTTACCTCGACAAAATGGCGACAGCGGACGTGACGTTCCTCGAAGAAGTTCCGGGCTTCAAGTGGAGCAACCCGCCGGAAAACAATTTTGTCGACACGCACAGTTTTGCCAAATTGAAGCAGCTTCAGATTCTTCCTTCCGATGTTTGCACCGACGAAGAATTCCTGCGACGAGCGTATCTCGATTTGACCGGGCGACTGCCTCGCATCGACGAAACAGAGGCGTTTCTTGCCGCAGCTGCCGGTGACCGCCGGGCAAAACTGGTTGATACGTTGCTTGAGAGCGACGACTTTGCCGAGTTCTGGACGCTCAAGTGGAGCGACATTCTTCGTTCCAACAGCAAAAAACTCACGGCGACTGGAGTCCACAAATTCCAGCGATGGGTTTACGACGGAATTCGCACGGACAAGGGGCTCGACAAGCTGGCGCACGAATTGTTGACGGCCAGTGGCAGCGTCTTCGAGAACCCCGCTGCCAGCTACTGGAGAGCAAGTCGAGACCCGAACGACGCCACCGAAACGACCGCTCAGCTCTTCCTGGGAATTCGGATTCAATGTGCCAAGTGCCACAATCATCCGTTCGAAAAGTGGTCGCAGGATAATTACTACGGAATTGCCGCCGCCTTCACTCGGATTGGTCGCCAGAAGGGCGCGAAGCCTGACGAAGAGATCATTCACGTCACGCGTTCCGGCGAGATCAAACAACCTCGCACCGGCGAGACGATGAAGGTTCATCTGCTGCTGAAAGGTGATGTCGATGTACCCGCTGATCAGGATCGTCGAAAAGTGTTCGCCGACTGGCTGGTTTCTGCCGAGAATCCGTTCTTCGCGAAGTCCGCAGTCAATCGAATCTGGGGCCATTTGATGGGGCGAGGAATTGTCGAACCGGTTGATGACTTCCGAGATTCGAATCCACCGTCAAATGCGGCCTTGCTGGATGCGCTTTCCGAGCAGTTTGCGGCGAATGGCTTCAGTCGAAAGTGGGCCATTCGCACGATCATGAACAGTCGCGTTTACCAGCTCAGTTCAAAGAAGAATGACTTCAACGCGGACGATGAAATTTACGCGTCACATGCGACGCCTCGGTTACTTTCAGCCGAGCAGTTGCTGGATGCCATCTGCCAGGTGACGGACGTCGCGGAAAGTTTCAAAGGACTGCCGGCAGGGACGCGAGCTATCGCACTTCCTGACCCGCCGACGGATCACTACTTCCTGAAAGTTTTCGGCCAGCCTCAGCGGGAGATGGCTTGTCAGTGCGAACGGTCCAGCGAGTCAAACCTTTCGCAGGCCTTGCAGATGATCAACGGTCCGACCGTTCACAACAAACTGAGAGCGGACAATGGTCGAATTCATCAGATGATCAAAGCGAGCAAGTCCGACGACGAAATTATCACGACGCTTTACCTGGCTGCTTTGGCGAGGAAGCCGGTCGAGGCTGAACTGAACGCCTCGCGAAAACACATCGCCGGCAGCTCAGACCGATTGCTCGCTCTGGAAGATGTCGGCTGGGCGATCCTGAACTCGAAAGAGTTCCTCTTCCAGCATTGAAATTCTGAAAGCTCAATGACTCAATGAAGCCCGGCTTTCCAGTAAGGCCGGGCTTCTTTTTTCGACAGACAAACCTGGAGACACATCACGTGAGCACGCTCGAAGGAAAGACGGTATTGGTCACAGGTGGCGGAAGTGGAATCGGAGCGGAAATTGCCAGAAAGCTGGCTGCCAGCGGTTGCCGAGTCGCCATCACGGGCCGTCGAGAGTCGAGACTGCAGGAAGTTGTCGACAGCTCCGACAAGGAAATTCTGTTCAAAGTCTGCGACGTCGCCGACCGAGCCGATGTAGCGAGACTTTTTGAGTGGGCTCGCCAGATGCTGGGTTCTGTCGAAATTCTCGTGAACAGTGCGGGCATCAACGTCGCGAAACGTTCGATGGCTGAGCTTGATCCTGCCGACTGGGACAAGCTGCTCCAGATCAACGCAACCGGCGCCTACAACTGCATTCGTGAGGCTCTTCCTCAAATGCGGGAAAAGCAGGACGGCGTGATTGTTAACATCAGCTCGGTGGCGGGAATCCGAGCTGGTCTGCTCGGCGGAGTTGCCTACAACGCTTCGAAGTTTGCGATGTCGGCACTCAGCCTGACGGTTGGAGAAGAGGAGAGCAAAAACGGAATCAGGCTGACGTCGATCTACCCTGGTGAAGTCGAAACGCCGATTCTGGACGAGCGACCGGTGCCGGTTTCGGCTGAACATCGTGCCAGAATTCTGCAACCGGAAGACCTTGCCGCAGCGGCTCTGATGGTCATCAGTCTGCCGCCAAGGGCTCGTGTGCCGGAGCTTGTCATCATCCCGACCACACAGTCGTTTACGTGATGTTCAGGGACAATCCGCCGATTTCCCGCTGAGGATTGAATTGCCGGAACACTCCCGTAATTATGGCCGCATTCGTCTCTAAGGAGGCGGCCTTCCCGCGTTTTTTCCTACCTCGAACCGACTCGTGCGCCCGGTCAGCCGACCGGTTTTTCTGCGCCGATTCTTCATATCGATTTTCCGATGGAGTACAGCAGTGAGCGATAATTCTCTCGATCAGAAGATGGCTGCCGCCCAGGAGCGACTTGACGCTCATGTTCGCGAAAGCGTCGAATGGCACTTCAACCCAGAAACCGGTTGTGACTACTGGCTGGAGAAGGCGAAGACGCTGGACTTTGACCCTCGCAAAGACATCCAGTGTTTCGAGGATGTCAAGAAATTCCCTCTGTTCGAAGACGAAGACCTGCGCGGCGGTCCGCTCGACAAATGGGTTCCAAAAGGCCTCGCCGGCAAGCCGACTTACGTGTTCGAAACCGGTGGCACGACGGGGATTCCAAAGTCCCGCGTGGTCATCGAGGATCACTGGATCGACTACGAAAACTTCAGCGAAACGCTTCCGGACGAACATTTCCCTCGCGGAGCCAATTGGCTGATGCTCGGCCCGTCGGGCCCTCGTCGCTTGAGGCTTGCCGTCGAACATCTTGCTCAGCACCGAGGCGGAATTTGTTTCTGTGTCGACCTCGATCCACGGTGGGTCGTGAAACTGCTTAAGAAAGGCAAGACCGAAGAAGCAAAGGCGTACGCCGCTCACGTCATTGATCAGGCGGTTACCATTCTTCGAGCCAACCACAACGTGCAGTGCATGTTTGCCACTCCCAAGCTGCTGGAAGCTTTGGCTCTTCGCCTGATGGACGATGGCGGCAGCATCGAAGAAGCCGGAATCAAAGGCATCTTTGCGGGCGGAACCGAATTCACTCCGCAGTGGTATCGCTTCTGCAAAGAAGAACTGCTTGGCGAAAATGTCTTTATCACGCCTACCTACGGCAACACGCTGATGGGGCTGGCCTGTGGAAAGCCTTTTGACATTGCCGACGAATACAAGATCACGTATTTCGCTCCGCAGCCGCGGGCCGTGATCGAAGTCGTTCAGTTCGATGATTACAACAAGGTTGTCGACGTTGGCGAAACAGGTCGCGTGAAGCTTTACACCTTCACGAAAGAACTCTTCATTCCAGGGTTCATGGAACGGGACGAAGGGGAGCGCGAACCGGCCATCGAGCTTTACCCATGGCACGGCATCAGCGGAACGCGACCGTTCCACGAACTGCTCAAGACGACAACCGTTGGCGTGTACTAGGCAATCGTCAAAGGTCAGTCAGTCCATCAAATGAGTTTTTTTCAAGAACTATAGAACGCGCGTCGCGCTGGGAATTGATCAGATGCTTGAGATCCCTGTCATCCGTTGGGGTAAAGAATATCAGTCGATGAGTAAGACGGACGTCGTCCATTTTGAGACTGGCGAGACGCTTGCTCAGGTGAATGAGGCCAACGGCGGGCTCATCAAGATGGATATGCGGAAGGCGAAGAAGGCTCGCGAAGTTCTTCGTCAGTTCAGCATCCAGGAACTGGTCGATAAGTGTGCTGCGGCCGCGGAACTCTTTGAGCATGCGACGTTGCCGCTTGGCAATGGAGAGCAGACTCCTGAAGATTTCTGCATGCTTCAGTCGGCGACGACCGGCCTGCCCGAGCACATGTGCAAATTCAATATGACGAAGAATGCGTTCGTCATGAAGAACATGGGCAGTATTCTTGACGCGCTGACGCGAGGCTTGCCGTACGAGATCCTTTCAAACGGATACGGCATGGAAGACCGTGGCGTCATGGTCAGTTACCAGGCCAATTGCGATGCCTCTGGTTGGGTACTTCCTTCCAACAGCCCTGGGGTGCACACGCTCTGGTTACCGGTCATCCCGTTGCAGATCGGGCTGGTACTTAAACCTGGTAAGTCCGAACCGTGGACGCCGTATCGAGTTTACGAAGCGATGGCGCAGGCAGGCATTCCGCGCGAGGCGTTCTGTCTTTATCCCGGAGCTGGCGACAGCGGTGCGGAACTCGGTGGAGCGGTGCTTGAATGCTGCGAGCGGTCCGTCATCTTCGGTGGTCAGGCGACGGTCGAGAAGTACGAAGGAAACCCGCGAATTTCGGCTCATGGTCCTGGTTTTTCGAAGATTATTCTCGGCGACGACGTTGTCGATGACTGGGAAAAATATCTCGACCTGATGGTCGATTCGGTCTATCTCAACAGCGGTCGAAGCTGCATCAGCGCCTCAGGCGTTTGGGCATCGCGACACACCAAAGAAATCGCCGACGCTATGGCTCAGCGACTTGGACCGATCGCTCCGTTGCCAATGAACGATCCGCACGCTGGTCTTGCTGCCTTCACGATGGCCGGAGCAGCGAAAGCGATGAACGGTCAGATCGATGACGGCTGCGACTCAGGAGCCGTCACGGAAGTGACCGCGAAGTATCGCGATGGCGATCGGCTCGTCGAGAGGGAACGCTGCGACTTCCTGCGTCCAACGGTGCTGCACGTTTCTGATCCCGACGACCCGATGGCGAACACAGAATTCATGTTCCCGTTCTGCTCGGTCGTCGAGTGTCCTCAGGATCAGATGATTAAGAAAATCGGTTACACGCTGGTCGGGACGTGTCTGACTAACGATGAAGCATTCAAACGCCAGCTCCTCGACGCGACAAACATCGACCGACTCAACATTGGTGAAGTCAAGACGCTGCAACTTAATTGGCTGCAGCCTCACGAAGGTAACATCATCGACTTTCTGTACCGCGCGCGCGCGTTCCAGAACAGCCCGCCGCCAGCACACTGATTGCCGAATCTGAGAGCCTTCCAGTACTACAGTTGTATTTCAATGACTTGTTGGTTCGTGTCCTCTTTTCGGTAGTGGCAAAGTCTGGCGTGGTGCTGGTGTTTTCGTCGCCAGTTGGACCAGGTGAGTGAGTGGTCCGGTGAGAGGTGGCAGGGGAATGCCAGTCTGGTGATAAGCTGTCGGGCTTCCGGGACGGTGACAGGGATCAGATCGGTGCTGTCTTTTTTGAAGCAGTGCGGTGAACTCGTGCGCGGATGACAGCGAGTGTGGCGTGAGCCAGCATCGACAGTGTGATGTGGCGATGCCAGCCGACCCAAGAACGGACTTCGTACTCGTCCAGGCCAGTTTCCTGTTTGGCCTGTTCGAAGCATTCTTCGATCGCCCACCGACAGCCGGCGATGCGGACGAGCGTCTTCACGTGCGTCCCTTTCGGAGC
>JADHNX010000052.1 GCA_016779365.1 Planctomycetaceae bacterium | reverse complement strand
CGGCAAAAGCGGTTGGAATGCTGATCGGTCAGAGTGTCGACCTGCGAGTTCTGACTCTGCCTGAAGGTGCCGACCCGGATGATTACCTCAAACAAAACGGAACCGAGGCGTTTCAGAATCTGGTCGATAAGGCTCCGGAAGCCTGGGAATTCCGGTTCAACTACGAAGTCACAAAACACGGACTGGACTCGATTAACTCGCGGGAGACTGTCGTCACAGAAATGCTGAACCTGCTGGCCGGAGCTTCCGACCTGCAGGGATCTGCTCGCGAAGACATCATTCTTGGCCGATTGGCACCGCGTCTGCAGTTGACCGAAGGTGCCATTCGAAACCAGCTGCAAAGAATCAGAAGCGGCAGCCGTCCGCAACAATTTCAGACCAAACCCGCACATGAAGAACAGCCTGCCGTTGTGCAGGAAGAGCGGATCGAAGTTCACCGGCGACCGCTTTCGAAGAACGACCGAATGGAATGCGAACTGCTGGAGATTCTGCTCACGGAGCCGGAACTGGCTGAGCAGACTCGACAGGAAATTGGAGTTGATGATTTTCTGAATCCGCACTTACGTGAGTTACTCCAGATTGTCTACGACGTCGTCGAGCTGGGTGAAGTACCTTCATTTGAGCGTGTGACTTTGGAAATGGAGCGGAACGAGCTGAAAGGAATGACCGTCTGGCTGGCGGATCAGGCTCGCGAGAAGGGAATCGAGCACAAGCTCCGAGAGAACACGGATGGCGGTGCTTCGAACCTGCTGAGTCAGGTTCTGGGCGCTCTGAAGTGGAGACGAGAGGAGCTGTCTCACAAAGCAGATTTCCAGAAGCAGGCGATGAGCGGCGAGGGCAGCGATGCACTCTCCATGCTGCAGAAAGCGGCGGCATTTCATCGCAAGCGAGTCATGAACCAGCGGTAGGTCAGGCTTCGCCTGACGAAGTTGCACAGCGGCAGAGCCGTTCGCAATTTCTGTCGTCGTCCGATGGGCAACTGTCAAACGACGCTGCACTACAGTCTTCTTTCAAAGGAATAGCTCGTGCATACAGTCGACGAAACTCTCAATGAACTGATCACAGCCGGCACCCGTCAGGGGCACCTGAAGTTCTCGCAGATTTTCAATTATCTGCCGAACGAAGCAGTCAGTCCGGAGAAGCTCGACAACCTCCTCATGGCCATTGACGATCTCAACATGGAGATCGTGGCTGACGAAGAATCGCTCACCGCGTACGAAAAAAAGAAGAAGCAGAAGATTAAGCCGATCGACGGTGTCGACTTCGAAGCCGAAGAAGGCAGTCGCAAAATCGAAGACCCGATCCGCATGTATCTCACACAGATGGGCGAGATTCCGCTGCTGACTCGTGAAGAAGAAATTGCACTCGCCAAGAAGATCGAGATCACTCGCAAGCGGTTCCGTCGAGAATTGATGGAAAGCGACTACGCCATGAAGTCGACCATCGATGTGCTCTCGATGGTTCACACTTCTGACCTTCCGTTCGACAGGACGATCAAAGTCTCTGTCACCGAAGGATTAGAGAAAACGCAGATTCAGGCTCGCATGCCTCATAACCTGCGCACGCTTGAGAACATGCGGAGTGCTTACGTCCAGGAAGCTGAAACGCTGATCCTTGACCACTCGATCCCAAACGACCAGCGCCGCGAACGCGAACGAAAGCTGAAAGCTCGACGTCGCAAAATGGTCATTCTGGTTGAAGAGCTGAGCATCCGCACGCAACGCCTTGCTCCCATCATGAAACGCATCGAGCAGATCAGTCAGCGAATGACCGAACTGGAACGACGACTCGCTCGCATCCGAAATCTGCCGGCGGCGACTTCTGAAAAAGAGACCATCCAGAACGAGCTTCGTGACTTGATGCTTATCACTCTGGAAACGCCTCAGGCATTGCGTGAACGAGTTCGGCGCATCAAGGCTCGATTCTCCGAGTACGAACTCGCCATGCAGGATCTGTCCGGTGGTAACCTGCGACTGGTTGTGTCGATCGCCAAGAAGTATCGCAACCGAGGTCTCAGCTTCCTGGACCTGATTCAGGAAGGGAACAGCGGCCTGATGCGGGCTGTTGACAAGTACGAGTATCGACGCGGCTATAAATTCTCGACATACGCCACCTGGTGGATTCGTCAGGCGATCACACGGGCAATCGCCGACCAGGCACGCACGATCCGCATTCCGGTTCACATGATCGAAACGATGTCGGCTCTTCGTCGAGTCAGCAAGGAACTGCTCCAGGAACTCGGTCGCGAACCGACCGTTGAAGAAACAGCCGCGGCTGCGAATATCTCCGTCGATGAAGCCCGTCGAGTTCTGAATATCTCACGACATCCGGTGAGCCTCGACCGGCCAGTTGGCGAAAGCGAAGACAGTTATTTCGGAGACTTTATCGAAGACCAGTCGACCGACAGCCCGGTCAGTTCAGCAACGCAGGAAATGCTTAAGGACAAGATCGATTACGTCCTGAAGACGCTGACTTATCGCGAACGAGAGATCATCAAGTTGCGATACGGCCTGGGCGACGGCTACACCTACACGCTGGAAGAAGTCGGTCGCATCTTCAAAGTAACTCGCGAACGGGTTCGCCAGATTGAAGCCAAAGCCGTCCGCAAGCTGCAACACCCAGTCCGCAGCCGCCAGCTCAAAGGCTTCCTCGAAAGCCTGACAACGACCTATTAATCACGTTACAGACGACTCAACTAAGAACGCCGGCTTTACACATCGCAAAGTCGGCGTTTTTCGTTTTAGTCACCAAACCGTAGGGTGCGTCTCGACGCACCATTCCGAATTGCAGACGAGCGGTGCGTCAAGACGCCCCCTGCAACAGTACCTTCAGCTCAGCCCGGACAGCGTCCCCGTGCTGTCAGCAAACGTGTCGACTTCCAGGCCGACAGCCTGCACCATCGAAACGAAGAGGTTCGACATCGGAGTCTTCTCGTCAAATCTCAAGTAGTGGTTGTGCTTCAGCCCAAGCTGCCCACCACCAGCGAGCAGCAATGGGTAGTTCCGATTCAGGTGAGTCCGGCTGTTGCTGCTGCCGTACAGCACGAGCGTTCGATCCAGCATGGAACCATCGCCTTCGGGGGTTTCCTGAAGGCGAGTCAGGAAGCGAGCAAGGTTCTGGGCCAGAAATTGATCGAACTTGCCGATCTGCTCGGCGCCACCTTTCTTCCCGGCTCCGTGAGCCAGGCCATGCCAGTTGCCCGGTAACCCGATGCAGGCCGGAAATGTTCGGGCGATCGTCGGTCCGTAGCTGCCGATCTGGTAAGTCGCGACACGAGTCATGTCGGTCTGAAACGCCAGAAACATCAGATCGTAGATGGCTCGGATGTAATCCTTCGGCCCGTCTGGATCAGCGTCCAGCGCGATCGAGGACGGATCAACATCCGGCAACGGAATCGACAGCCAGCGTTGAGAACGCTCGACTCGTTCTTCCACCTCGCGAACCGAAGTTTCGAACTCATCGAGCTTTCGCTGGTCTGGCTGACCAAGATTTTTCCGCAACGACTTCGACTGATCACGAACCAGGTCCAGAATGCTCGCAGAATTCTGCAGGCGGCGACGGTCTGACTGACTCGCATCGTCCTGCCCGAACAGCCGCTGGAAGATCAGCTTCGGCTCAGACAACGCAGGAATCGGCTGACCTTTTGGTGTGTACGAGAGCGTTGTCGAACGCGTCCGAGGTCCGATGCCGCCGTCAGTCGATAACGTCAACGACCGAATTCGAGTGGCGTCACCAAACCGCTGAGCGACAAACTGGTCAAGCGAAATCTTATTACGGTACGAGCCGGCTTCGAGGTTGTTGGCGGTCAGGAACGTGTCGCCGGTGTCGTGCCCGTTCATCGCCCGGCAATTCGGATGCGACAAGCCGCCCAAAATCGACACGTGATCCATCAACGGCTCAAGCGGCTTCAGCACGTTTGTCAGCTGATAATCTTTGCCTTCTCCACGAGGAAACCATCCCCAGTCGCGTTCCGGGTCGTCGTCATTCGGCACGGCAATTCCGTACGGAAACATAACCGAGCAGATCCGTTTCGGCTGGCCATCGGCCTTTGAACCGGCGCCGCAGGTCATGCCCTCAAGAAGCGGCAAAGCCAGTGCGACGCCCGCACCTTTTAACACAGATCGACGATCAAGTTGCCAGGATTTTTTCATAGGACTGCGATCTGCAGAAACATTATTTCGTCAGGAATAAATCGCTCTTCACGAGTGCGACAATCAACTGATTTAACCGAAAATCTGATTTGATGAAAACAGTAGTGAGTTCATCAATCGATTTTCGATCTCCCAGGTCCAGCGAACGCCCGAGAGCATAAGTGGATAAACGACGCACGACGGCTCGTGCAAAAAGATCTCGCCGACTTTCTCGAAGGTAAGTTTTCAACTGGTCAAGCCCGACGATTTCCGTTCCATCGGGCAGAATGCTTGAAGCATCAACCGGGGCTCCTCTGGTGACATTCACTTTACCTTTAACGGCTCGCCGAATCGTGGACTCGGTCTGCCACAGCCCGATCGCGTTGAAATTCTCAAGCGGAATCCCCCACGGATCGATGCCTCGATGGCAATTCCCGCACGCTTCTTTGTCTCGGTGTGCGGCGAGTTGGTCCTTCAGCGAAAGCCCGGCCAGGTTCGGGCTCTCAGGATCCAGTTCAGGCACGTCGGGCGGCGGCGGAGCCGGAGGAGAATCCAGCAGCCTGTCGAGAATCCAGACGGCACGCTTGATCGGATGAGCCTGCTCGCCGTCCGAGTTGCTCAACAGGAAAGCCCCCTGCCCCAGCAACCCTCCTCGTTGTCGTTGTTCGACAATTGCGACGCGTTCGAATTCGGAAGACCTCGGCCCAGGCATTCCGTAATGCTTTGCCAGAGACCGGTTCAACATCGTCCAGTTTGAATCCAGCAGGTCGAGACAACTTTCGTCCGAGCGGAGCAGTTCCGCGAGAAACTCGCGAGACTGCTCAGCCATCAGTGGCTTCAGCGTGTTGTCGAAGTCCGGAAAAAACTCCGGATTCACAGCAACTCGATCGATCGCTCCGAGATCAAACCACTGGTCAGCAAATCTCGTGATGAATTCCGACGAACGATCATCGGCCAGCATTCGCCGAACTTCCTGATCAAGGACGCCCTGCTTCTTCAATGCTCCATCCCTGGCGAGACCAAGCAGTCGATCATCCGGCATCGAACTCCACAAAAAGTACGACAACCGTGACGCCAGTTCGAAATCATTCACAGGTTGATGATCTGCCGGAGCTGAACTGTCAGCACCGTGCCTCGTCTCAACGATGTAAAGAAAGTGCGGCGAGACCAGCACCAACGCCAGAGTCTCCCGCATTGCCTCTTCGAAGCTATCCGACTTCGCACGTACGGTTCGAAAGAATTCGACTGTCGCGGCCAACTCACTTTCCGAAACCGGTCGCCGGAACGCTCGCGACGCAAATCGGCCAAGTGCATCCTGCACGTAGAGCAGCTCGGCGTCTGGCGTTTGTGGCTTTGCGTCTTCAGCAAACAGAATGTCCGTGTGACTCTTCGGCGGCCAGGCGGTGATCACTGGCGACTCAAATTCGACAGACTGGACAACGATGTCCAGTCGTGGATTTTCTGGCGACGGAGGCGGAGCCGGGGAGGCGGCGATGACCGAATTTGACTTCGCTCCCTTTTTGACAGGCGGCTTCTTGACTGGCGGAACAGCGTAAGTCCGGTCGGAATACCGCAGCTCTTTGCCATCGGCATCGAGAAAATCGATGAGGACGATCATGCCATCGAAGTCGACATTCCCGAAGGGAACATCGCCAGGCTGCGGAAAGTCTTCGATACGACCTCGAAAGGAGAACGTCTCTGGATCTTCTGAGGACGCTCGAACATCAACTTCGCCGACGATCTTTCGCGGCACGTGAATGATTCCCGGAAGACACCCCAGCGACACTCGGAGCCGAGGAAAATCCAGGCCCTCTGGAATGGTTGCCCCGGCACGGACTCGAACTTCGAACTCTCCTCGCCGAGGAAACGTGTCGACCCCCAGAATGAATTCGGGATTCGCAGGCTCGTGCCCAGCAACTGGTTTATTCGGCAACCGACCAACGTCCGTTACTTCTCTGCGAAACTGATGAACCTTCGGTTTCTCACCGGTAACAATCGCTTCGGCCAATCCTTGCCTCGCTGCTCGAAGAAAAACTTCGATCTGCGACGGAGACATTTCAAGCGACGCACCGTTGTTCATAAAACCGTCGGGCGAAAGCGGCTCCGGAGGAAGCTCGACTGAATAGTTCAAATCGACGCCGAGCAGATCGCGCATCGTGTTCTGATATTCGTACCGAGTCAGCCGCCGCATGACGACTCGACCGCTCGAGTTCTTTCTGGACTCAGCCGCTTGACGAAGACCGTCCGTCAGCCACCGGACAAGAATCTGTCGCTCAGCCTTCGTTGGTTGCTGCGACTTCAGCGGCGGCATCTCGCCGAGGTTCACTCGGTCAAGAACGTCCTGCCAGGTTTCCGCGTCGTCGCCAGCAGCCAGGTCATGCCGCAACGCATCGATCTGCAGATTTCCCTTTGGCTGCTTTGATCCATGGCAACCGGCACAAAGTTTCTGCAACAGAGGCTGAACGTCGCGGGAAAATGTGACGCTTGCTTCAGCAGACTCCGCCTGCGACGCTGTGAATTCCTTGTCACCGGCACTGGCCGAGCGACCTGAAAGAAGGATTCCGCCCGCCGCCGCGACGAGCCCAACGCTCAGCAGAAGTGCCGTCCTGGATGCACGCATAACTCGAAACCCAACTTGACGCCTTGTAACTACTCGGCCTCTTCCGGCTGAAACTCGATGTCTTCATAGATGTCTGACAACGTCAGAGAAACATCCAACGATGCGAATTTCAGAACTGCTTCCGGACCTTTTAAGACAGTGAGTAGCCAGTCGCCATCGTCCTGTCGAACAAATCGTTCAACCTGAGCTTCGGTCTGCGAAACCAGAACGTACTCCCTGAGCGATTCGAGCTGACGGTAAAGGGCGAACTTCTTTCCACGGTCGTAGCGTTCGGTCGACTTCGAAAGAACTTCGAAGACCACAATGGGGTTGGTGATCGCGTCTTCGTCCTTGTCGTCGAATTCGCGGTCGCCACAAACAACACTGGCATCCGGATAGGTACAGAGGCCGTTTGCAGGAATTCGAATTCTTTGGTCACTCGCCGACGGGCGAGAACCACGTCCTCGTAGCGAGTTTTTCAGCGCAGCCACAATATTCACTGAAATGTCGTTGTGCGTCGGCGAGCCGCCGGTCATCGCAAAGATTTCGCCCTGGTAGAATTCACTTTTGTATTCGGCGACGTGTTCACGCGACAAATACTCTTCCAGTGTGAAGCGGCTTTCAGGGACGGCAGACATGAGAGAACTCCTGAACAATGGGAGTTTCATGATACCCACGTTCCGGCGACCTCGTCCAACTGCGAAGCTTTCAAATGATGTCGCGTGGTCGGAAAGTCATTTGAGTCAGGTCGGATTTGTATTTTGATTCGCCGATCTTGCGGATGCGACTTTTCCACTCGGGATCAACTTCTGAAGCTCCAGCAGTTCGACGCGTCAGAGACACAGCAGGTAAGCAACCAGATCGTCCTTTTCCTGCTCGGTCAATTTAAGCTGGAGGACCAGATTGAAAAACTCGACGGTGTCGTGCAACGTCGGGCAGCGACCATCGTGCAGATACGGCGGAGAGTCTTTGATACCACGAAGAGGGAACGTCTTGATCGGACCTTCCGGACGTCCCACGTAAAACCGCTCAACCTGCAGATCGTGCATGTAGTCATCAACGAACGCTGGACCGGAATGGCACTTTGAGCATTGGGCCTTCCCGTGAAACAGAGCTTCGCCACGGAGTGCGGCTTTCGTGGCTTTGGCAGGTACCAGTCGCATCAGCGGATCAAGCTTTGGTGCCGGTGGGTAATCCAGTATCGCGTTAAAGTCGCCCATTCGGTTTGTGACTTCGCGCTTGACAGCTCGCGGGCCAATTGCCTGCTGCATGCCAGGATCGCCGTCGAAGTATTCCTCAACTTCCGAGAAATGATCCATGCTGCGTATCGACCGCTTGGACGAAAGTTGCATGAGGTTGAAATTGCCTCGCATCGTCGGAGTGTCGGTTCGCAGCCGAGCCATGTTGGGCCGCGAGTCCGGTCCGAGTTCGAATGCACCATTCGTGTGCCCGTTAACGTGACAGTCAAAACAGGCCACGCCGCGCGACGGCAATTCCGTCACACGGTGATCAGTATGGTTGAACCAGGTCGTTGGCGAAGGTCTCAAAAGTTCCTTCAGCCCTTCCATTTGTTCGGGTGTCAGCAATCCGTCAAAGATTTCGTAGTAGTTGTCGATTGTGACTTCGCGACCATTCGCCACATCTCCCAGTTCCTTGTGAGTTGTGAGAAACAATGGTGGCGGAAATTCGGGCAGGTATGCGTCTGGAAAATCCATATCAACGTCGATGCGACGGTGCTCGGGATGCACTTTGATCCACGACTCCGGAAACACCATGTGAGCAACCGTCTGCAAGGGATGAGCCAGCGGCTTGTACGGGAACAAATCACGCTCGCGAACTTCTTCTGGCGTCAATTCGGCCAATGCTTCGTAGGATGCAACTTCGTCAGACAATCTGGCAACAGGGCCGGCCATGACACTTTTACCACCCGACATGGTCGCATCCGGCAAAGTGCTGCCGGAGAAATCAAAACGCATCGCCATGTAGGAGCGGACGTCCTTCATCAGTGACGGCTTCTGTTTGCGGTGAAACTCAAGCCACTGCTCGAAACGCATCGGAAGGATGGGCGAAGAGAACGACGACACGCCGCGACCATAATACCGCCATAGATCAAATGGCGTTCTCATTCCTTTTGCCAGCGTCGGGTACAGCGTCAACTCGCTAACCGCAGCCGACCGCAACGCGGCAAGGTCTGGCCGAACGACCGGTGCATCAGGACGAGCTGCCTCCTTGCTCGACGGCTCACTGCGTGACTGGACAGGCGAGCCTGAGGCCTGAGACTGTGCCGCTTCCAGCCGCCGTGGCCCGAGTTCTGGAACGCTGCTGAGTCCGGTTCCACGATAGGATTCGTAAGTGACGTTGATACCAACTCCGAGTCCGATCAGAACCAACGCAAGCATTACTTTGGTAAGGACAACCTTCATGAGGACCCCCGATCGCTCTTTGCTTTTTCGTCGATGACCGACTGGCCAACGGGAGTCGTCCCGCCGGCGTCAGAAAACTTTTCCGGGCGTAACACTGTCCACGCAGCGGCCACGAATACCAGATTCTTCAGAATGTACTGCCCTTCAAGTGTCGGCGCAAACGGCGCAATCTTGAATGTGAACTCAGGCAGCAGAAACAGCGGCAGAAATGTTCCTGCCATATGAACCAGAAACAGAACAAACGTTGTACGCGGCATCAGATTCAACACGAGCGCTGCGCCAATTCCACACTCCAGAATCGCCAGCACGGCAAGTGTCGCTCGAACTTCGCTCCAGTTGAGAAGCAGCTTCGTCAACGTTTGTCCGGCGATCAACTCAGCCGGACTCAAGTCAGGATAGAACTTCAGAAACCCGAAGTAGAAGAACAACATTCCCAGCGAAATCCTGAGGAAGGCTGGAGACCTCTGCACCCTTGAAGATTCGCCAGACGTGTTCAATGAGCCAATTCCGTAATTCATACCCAGGTGACGAAAGGCAGGAAGCAATCGTGTATTCGTCGGAGCAGTCCTCTTGTCCCTGATCTAACAACGCCGCCAGGCATTTTCCGACCCGACGCCCCGAGAATACCAGCACCAGGCGAGCGACATGTTTCAGTATCTGGAGAACTGGAGAGGGTATAAGCACTGAGACACCGTCAGATCAATGATCAATGGCGAAACCTGCAACCGATCGAAAGGAATCACCACGGCCATATCGCATTTGGGAACTCGCTGCTGCGACGAGTCTTCAGTTGCAGATCGGTCTTACTCCCGACTCATTCTGCCCGCCTGCGACATTAACTCACGTGTGTTTCATGAGTTTTGGAAGCGAGCATATGACAAACCAGCTTGTCACCCCCGACCGTGGCTCTCAAACCCGGATCAGGCGACTGTTGTAAGCAAGCCTTGTGCAGACGCGAACGACTTATTTGTTCTGGCGACAACTGCCTGCTGAAGCCTGGGCCGAACACCTTTCGCACAAAAAAGCTGGCCCGCCTGCCAGTGGTGTATTCCCTGGTTAATCCGTGGGTGGTGGTGCCGGATCAACGTAAGGAGGCGGTCGGGATCGAGGGGCACGAGTGAGTGATTCCTCAACACCATGGGCAGAGCGGGCCAGCAAAGGTGGCCGGTTCATGATCGAAAGTGTGAAGCGAAGCCTGTCTGCTCGCACGACGACTCGACGGTCAAGTCCGCGTCGAGCAAACCTGGCGAAAGAAATATAGAAAACCGCCTTCCCTGGCGACGGTTGCCCCCTGGCTGATCGCAAACGATCCCTCGTTCAGTCTGCTTCACTGCCTTAAACGACCAGCTCCTTGAACATGCTTCCAAATTCCGGCATATCTTCACGCAGGGTTTCGAGCCACGCAGCGGGATTCCAGATCTCGATGCAAATTCCAGCACCAACAATCATCACCTCGCCGCCCGCAGCGACATCGAGGAATTCGCGAAAGCCTTCAGGAATAAGGATTCGCGAACGATTGGCAATCTGCACTTCTCGTGACCGGGTCGAAAGAAGACGGCCCAACCGCTGGACATCGTTCCAACGCTGCTCCATCGCTCCCGCCTCAATCTTGCTGCGAATAACTCCGACCCCCCGGTCCAACCGGGATCGCCATTCGTCAGCCCGCCAGAGACTCAAACACCCGTAGCGTTCCTTCGTAATGATGGTCTGCCCGGATTCGTCGGTCACTGCCTGAGCCATCTCCGGGGGAAGCGTGATTCGAAAACGATCGTCGATCGATCGCTTCACTTCGCCCTGGATGAAGGTGTCAGGTGTCGACATTCAGAGTCCAACTTTCAGACAGCTACTTACCGGATTCGACAAGCAGCCGGCCATCCTACTGGGCTCAAAACCCACTTTCAATCTGATTGAGAAAGATCAATTGGGCGAATTACCCACGCGAACCGGATACTAACTTCGAGATAGACAAACTCAAGCGGATATCCTGACTTTGCAGAAAAAAACGACGAACCCGTCGAAGCAGCGTACGCGAGCCTGCTCGGTTTCAGGCCTCAGGCAACTCGGGGCGACTGAGCATCCAATAACTGTCTGGGCAGGATCCCCACATTGCGACGATCTCTCGTGCGGCCCGGATGATCCATCCTCACAGAAGCCCGTTGACCGGCGACGCCAGCGTTCTGGAGTTCCGCCAACTCAGGTGCTAGCCTTCCAAAGTGGCGACTGATTCACTGGCTGCTTCATTCAACTCACGCAATTCAAATGCCCATAGCCAGCCAACCACTGAACACTCAGGAGAATCGCAGATGGGACTGTTCGATAAGCTTCGTGGCGAACTTGTTGACATTATTGAGTGGGTCGATGACTCACAGCACACACTCGTCTGGCGATTCCCGAGGTATCACAATCAAATCAAAAACGGCGCACAGCTGATTGTTCGCCCAGGCCAGATGGCTGTCTTTGTTCATCGCGGCGAACTGGCCGACGTCTTCGAGCCTGGCCACTACGAACTGCGCACCGACAACCTGCCGATCTTCAGCACGTTGGCGGGATGGGCTCACGGGTTCGACAGTCCGTTTAAAGCTGAGGTCTACTTCGTTCGAACATCGCAAATCACAGATCTGAAATGGGGCACCCCCAATCCGATCATGTTGCGCGACGCCGACTTCGGCCCGATCCGCTTGCGAGCTTTCGGCACTTACACACTGAAAGCCATCGATCCAAAAATTCTGTTGAAAGAACTCGTCGGAACCGACAGCGAATTCGACGCTGGCGAAGTCACCGAGCTTCTGCGAGGCATTATCAACTCGTCATTCGCAGACATGCTGGGCGAACAGAAAGTTGCCGCACTCGACCTGGCCGCTCGTTACACCGAAATGGGCGACAGTCTCAAAGCTGTCGTCAACGAGCGAATCGACGACGAGTACGGCCTCGAAATTACCAACATGATGATCGTCAATGTGTCGCTGCCCGAGGCTGTTGAGAAAGCCCTCGACACTCGAACGAGCATGGGCGTGATCGGCGACATGAACAAGTTTCAGGCCTACCAGATGGGCAACGCGATGCAGGCTGCTGCCGAAAACCCAGGCGGGGGCGGAGCGTCCGACGGAATGGGCCTGGGCATGGGCTTCGCCATGGCCAACCGCTTTATGGGTGGCGCAGGAAATCCAATGGTCGGCGGAATGGCACCAGCGACCGGCCATGCTCCCCCACCGCCGCCACCCCAGCAGGCGTTCCACGTCGCCGTCGATGGCCAGACTCAGGGGCCGTTCACTCCACAGCAGATTGCTCAGGGAGTCAGTTCCGGACAGGTCAGTCCGTCGACACTCGTCTGGACAGCCGGCATGGATGGCTGGAAAGCCGCCAGCGAAGTCCCGCAACTTGCCGCCGCCTTCGCCCAGACGCCTCCGCCACCACCACCGCCACCGCCGATCGGCTAAGGCTTCGCCACGGCGAATTCAACGCCGCTGTGATCTTGTCGGATCGACAATTCTCAGTCACCGCTACTTCACGCTCATTCGCGAAGTGGCGGTTTTCTGTATCCAGGTCAGACTTCCTCAGACTTCTGTAGAGTGGAAAACTCAATGACAGACGGAAAGCCAGGCGAACAGGTTGATGAGGGAAAGGCGAGAGTCTTTCCATGCGAGGGTTGCGGCTCGGACCTGGAGTTCCACATCGGGCAGCAGGATCTGAAGTGCCCGTACTGCG
>JADHNX010000051.1 GCA_016779365.1 Planctomycetaceae bacterium | reverse complement strand
GACGTCAGAAAAGCGAACACTGCCGGGAAAGCGTGAAACCTTACGGCTCGGATGCTTCCATGCGTGAGCGTTTTGTCTGCGCGCAGAATCCTCGCAGAAATTGAGCGGGTGCTTTAAGAAATCCCGGCATGCTGGCGAAGATGCCGCATGCCACTCCTTTGGTTGCCGAGACTGGAGCGTTTAGAAGTGAGCCCGCCGACAGGTTCAGGCAAACCTGTCAGACGAATGAATTCTCCTCCGAGAACTCTCATGAACCGACGGTGCGTTCACCGACCGATTTAACATGAAAACGAGAACCGACATCAGGGGACGCCGAGCTTGGACAGAAACTCTACCAGACACTATCGGTAGTGTTGTCGCCAAAATGAAGCCCAAGATGTAGTGACTCAGAAGCGAGCGGGAATCTTAAATCGGCCCCTCAGTCTGTCAAGCCGCCGTTCGAAACTGTCCCGTTCAGATCACCGCATCCGACGTCGAAACTCGTCGCCACCATGAGAGTTAGAGAAATCCGGAAAATGGAAAAATCGTCAGAACCTGAGCTGCAGGACAGCCGTCGTTCCAGAGGTTCCCGTTCGCCTCAAAGACGGTGTTTCGTTGTAAATGTTGAATTAATAAAAGGTTAAAGTCAGTCGCTGTCCATGTTCGTTGACGACTCCACTTGGTAATTGCTCGAATATGTATTTAAGGCGATCGATCTGTTCCAGACTGTCGAAAATGGAAGTCCACAGAAGTTTGCAGAGATGCTGGCGGATTTCTGCCGTGCACTTCTGACAGGATTGACGGGCTGAAAATGCCAAACGCCCGATTGAAGATGGTCCTAAGTTGGGATCATCATCAATCGGGCGTAGACAGACCGTCGTCGCGAAGGACGGTGATCCATCGCGAATTTCTGCATACTCAAGCGGATTTAGCTGTCGGGTCAGGCTGCTCGTGTTGTCGAACTGTTGGCCTTGACTGTGGCTGCCACTCGCTTCGGGATCGATTTCTCAATCCGCCGCATCTCCAGAGCAAAGATGCCGGACGTGGCGACCTGAATCGCGATGTAGGCAAGAATTACCGGGCCGTGCAGAGCGAAGCAGGCGATGGCCCAGAGAGCCAATCCACCACCCAGCAATGCAACAAGACTTGGAGCGTTTTTCATGATGCGTCCACAAAAGTCATAGGGAAACGTCGAGTCACGAATTTGGAAAGGCGACTGCTGGCGACCTCGTGGAGTCCGAGTACGAAGTCCAGTTTGCAGTCGTCGAATCAGTAGAATTCAGCGAAAAAAACTTCGGTTGTCGCTGGAATCCAGATTGGTCACAGAAGCGTGTACGGGGGAAGCTGCTTCTCCACGTGAAGGAATCAACGGTTGGCGTCGAAAGGCTGAATAAACCGGGCAACTCAGTATGGTGGCGCGCGACGGAAAAGTGGCATTCTTCTCTGCGGCTGCGATCGGTTACGGCAGATGTCGCTGATGATTCTATCGACCACCCGGAGCGGTACGATTTGCCTCGTTGTACGGGCCCGGGGGGGATTTGAGAAATTGCTGCCGGTTCTTGAGTACGCATCCGTGCGTCTATTTGAGCTGATGGTGAGGGTGAGGTCAGCCGAGACTCCGTGAGGAAGCGAACGAATAATCGGCTCCCAGAACTGATGAAACCCCAATCGAGCGAAAAATGCTCGACGCTCTCGGAATCGTCGTATTGTTCACAGCCTGCACGAGTGGGACGCTGCCAGAGTTACTACAGCTCGAACAGTGACTGCGTCTTCACGATCGCACAGTCTTCCGGGAATGTGTGGAACGCATGGATCAACAGACTGTGCGGCCACACGTCCGTCTGAATGAAACTCAGAGCTGCTGGAGACAGTCGATTGGGTGAACTGAAACAGTGCGAGATGGGGGCTCTCTGGCAGTCGTGCTGCAATTCCTCGTGCATGTTGAGGAACACTTCCGGCGAGAGTTTTTCGACCTGATAGCTCATGTGATACGTGATTCGGTCACCGCATTTGACCGACTCGTCACGGCTGCCCTTCAGGTGGCGATGGAACCGCTCGTTTCGATCAGGGAGCGGCTGGCTGCGGCTGGCGACGACCTCCGAAAGGATCAGGTCTCCAGACTGGATGGTTACCAGATGGCCCGCATCGCAGATTCGTATCGTCGCCGTGTAGTCCGGCTGACGAATCTGGTCCTGTTTTCGAATGTCGAACAGCTCGGGATGAAGCGAACGTTCAAACAGATGGAACATGAGTTCCGAGACGGCTGGTCGGACAAAGCTAACGTTCATTGGATAACCTGCGGGCCGCGGGCTGCGTTTTCGAGCACGGTCGAGATACTCGCCACGTGACGATTGTATCGAGCGTATTCACTCCGTCGAAAGCTCCGCCATCTGCAAATGGGGAGTTGATGTGCCGTTGGCTTATTTCCGGGTGAATCCGGGTTGCATCCTGTCAAACCGTTGCTTTGTCTTCTGCCGAGGCAATTACGCTTCCACGAGCTGCCGGCCTGAGAACAGGCTGGTGTTCGACGAGCCGCTTTCCATCATCAGGAGTCGCTCTTTCAAGCCAATTCCGCCAGGCGCTGTGAAACCGCCGAGTCCGCCGGCACTGCCAACAACGCGATGACAGGGTACGACGAACGGAAACCGGTTTGTTGACATGGCTGTTCCTACGGCTCTGGCTGCACCCGATGAGCCGGCGCGTTTGGCGACCTCGCCATAAGTCAGGCTGTTTCCCCAGGAGATGCGGCGAACTTCTGAGATCACTCGCTTTCGAAATCGAGTCAACGGCTTCGGCCAGGAGAGCTCAACTTTCTCGAAGGAAATCGGCTCGCCATCAGCAAATCGTGTTAACTTGTCGCGCAGGTCTGGATTCCAGTCGACGATGTCGATTTGAGCGTCGGTAAGGTCTTCTTCTATAGTGAAAGCCTGCAACGCTTTCTCTTCTGACGTGTGGCCTATCTTGACGCGAGTCAGCACTCCGTCACGAGCAGCGATCACGAGCCATCTCAATTGGGTTTCGAAAACCGAAACCTCATACCTGATGTCCTGAGTGTCGTCGAAAATCTCAGACTGGTTTCGAGCTTTACGTTGCGACATTGGTGTGGTTCCTTGTCGAAAGCGGTCAGGAAGTTCGCGAGTTGCTGCCACTTTGACCGTCATTCGGGGCACCGGTACACTACGCCGCCACGGACGGAACGGAAACTCAACCGGCCTTTGGGGGCGAGTGTCGGCGCGAAGCTGGTTCGAACTTTTCTTTTCGGGCACGGCCTGAATTCACTGAGGCGATTGATGAATCTGTATGCCGATCTGGCCGACGACTACTACTGCAACATGAATCTCAGCACAGAGATGGCGCTGCCCAACGGTCGCGAGACAGTGCTCGGATTTCTCGAACGCGTGCAGAAGAGTTACCCGTCGCTGCGGAACTTCTTTCAGCGAGAGAATGGCGACTTTGTTCTCGAACAGGACAAAGAGAGTGGTCAGCAACGTTGGATTTCGATTGAGCCGCGCCGCATTTGCAGCGGAGCGTTGAATCAGACTTCGATCGACGACGCGGTTGGTCAGCACGAACTTGTCCTGGAGCTGATTCCGTACATGCTGTCGGTCAGCCAGCTCGACTGCGAAGCACTCGACTACATGATTGGCTTCGATTTTCTGTATCGCGGAAATCACGACGAACTCGTGGCTGACGCTCTTGGAGTCAGTCCGTCCTACGATGCTTTTACCAGCATTCCTGGTGCCCAGGTGCTGAACTTTGAACCCAGCGTCACGCTGGCTTTGGAAGGCTCCTGCCGACGCCAGGCTCGACTGGTGATCGAAACCCGGACCAACGCGTACCAGGTGCGTCGTGACGAGTTTCCGGAAGAGCCGCTTAGCGTTTACTTCACCGTGCGGCAGTACGGTAGTCTAGGTCCGGACACCTCGTTTCTGGATTCATTGAGGGCGTTACGTGCCAACAGTGAGGAACTGCTCGATCGTCACGTCGTCGAGCAGGTGCTTCGTCCCATCGCGCAGGCAATTGCATCCCGTTAGGTGGGGTGAAGATCGGTACTGGTTCTCCGATGGCCGACATCGTTATTGCCACATTCAACGCCCGGTACTGGCACTCAGCTTTCGGGTTGCGATATCTGCTCGCGAATATGGGCGACTTGAGTGCTCAGACGACGATGCTTGAATTCGGCCTGAGCGAAAACACGACCGACGTCCTCACAAAGATTCTTAATGAGAATCCGAAGGTCGTCGGCCTTGGCGTTTACATCTGGAATGTTGAGCCAACGACGAAGCTGGTTGCCGACCTCAAGCGACTGCGGCCTGGCATTCAGATTGTGCTCGGTGGCCCGGAGGTCAGTTACGAAGCCAACGGAGAACGCATCGTCGAGCTGGCTGATTACGTCATCGCGGGAGAAGGTGATCTCGCATTTCCCGAGTTGTGTCGGCAGCTTTTCGCTCGAACGCCGCCGCTCGAAAAAATCATTCACGCTCCGCCGCCACAGTTTGACCAGCTCAAACTTCCATACGATCTCTACACCGAAGAGGATATTCGCAACCGCGTGATTTATGTGGAAGCTTCACGCGGCTGCCCGTTTACCTGCGAGTTCTGTCTGTCGGCCCTTGAAATTCCCGTCCGGCAGGCGGAACTCGAAACGTTTCTGGAGGCAATGCAGTCGTTGCTCGATCGCGGAGTCCGGCAATTCAAATTTGTCGATCGGACATTTAATCTGAACCTGCGAGTCAGTCAGGCGATTCTCAACTTCTTCCTCGAACGCTACGAGCCGGGGCTCTTTCTGCATTTCGAAATGATTCCCGATCGGCTGCCGGATTCGCTTCGCGAGTTGATCTCGCAGTTTGCGCCGGGCGTCTTGCAGTTTGAAATCGGCGTTCAAACTTTCAACGATGACGTCGGTGAGCTGATCAGCCGAACGCAGGACAACGAAAAGCTGACCGAGAACTTTCGCTTTCTGAACGAGCAGACCGGCGTCCATATTCATGCGGACCTGATCGTCGGCCTGCCGGGTGAAACCATCGACAGCTTTGGAGTCGGCTTTGACCGGCTCGTTCGGCTGCAACCGCAGGAAATCCAGGTCGGCATTCTGAAACGCCTCCGTGGCACGCCGATCACCCGGCACGACGCCGAATGGGAAATGGTCTACAGCGCCGCGCCGCCGTACGAAATCCTCAGCAATCGGCTGATCGACTTTTTCACGATGCACCGTTTGCGGCGTTTCGCGAGGTTCTGGGATTTGATTGCGAACAGCGGCAACTTCGTCGAGTCCCGCGACCTGATCTGGCAGGAATCCCGGTCGCCATTCGAGAGCTTTCTGGCACTCAGCGACTGGCTGTTCGAACGCGAGCAACGTGCGCACGGCATTCCGCTCGCTCAACTTTCTCAGCGGCTCTTCGAGTTTCTGACCGAGCTCTGCGGTCTTGACGCGGAAGCTGTCGCGGAATCTCTCTGGAGAGACTACGTTCGAGGCGGTCGCCGCGACCGCCCGGCGTTCCTGCGCAGGTTTGACCTCCCACAACCCGACGACGCCATTCGTTCGGCGGAGCCTGCCCAGCGCCGACAGGCACTCCATGCGAAGCCGTAATTGCAGGTCAGGCAGAGCTTGACCTGCAGGATACTCGCTCAGAACGGGACGTTGTCTTCGTCGAATTCAGTTTCGTTCGACGGATCGAACATGGGGGCTCCGTCGTCGTCGCTGTCCGGAGCGGCGGCTCCGCTGCCGAGAACGCGAAAGCTGCTGGCCTGGGCGTTCAGGAAGTACTTCACTTCGCTGGCCGCGTCGCGCTGCCATTTTCGACCGGTCAGCTCGAAAGTGATTTCGGCTTCGTCGCCGACTTTCAGCGAGTCGACCGAGTCGCAACTGTCCTGGATAAATTCAATCGGGATGTAGTTGGTGAACCGTCCGCTGTCCTGCTCAAGCACGACCGTGCGTTTGCGGAAGCCGTTCTGGCCGAACGTTTTTGTTTCGTCGATGAAATGGACCTTGCCGCTAACTTTGCCGTCACTCATTGCCGGAGCCTTCTTAATCCAGTTTTGCTGCCAGTTGTTTGTGGGCCTTTGCCCGCCGGTCCGAATGTTAGCGGACCAGACGCCAGCGTCGAGCCCCTCGCCTGCGGTCTCGCGACTTTCTCAGCCTCGTCCAACGAGCGGCATTTTTGTGGCCATGACGGTGATCGTCAGGACGTTTGATTCGAGCGGCAGGCTGGACATGTAGACGATGGCGCTGGCGACATCGTTGACGTCCATTCGCGGTTCGACAGCGATCGAGCCGTCGGCCTGCGGAACTCCGTCGACCATGCGTTCGGTCATCTCGGTGGCGGCGTTGCCGATGTCAATCTGTCCGCAGGCAATGTTGTATCGGCGACCGTCGAGCGACGTTGACTTGGTCAGCCCGGTGATCGCATGCTTGGTTGCCGTGTAAGGTGAAGAATGCGGTCTGGGCGTTTGAGCGGAAATGGATCCGTTGTTGATAATTCGTCCGCCTTGCGGATTCTGGTTCTTCATGACTCGGAAAGCAGCCTGTGTGCAGAGGAACGGCCCTGTCAGGTTGACGTCGACCACGGCCTGCCATTGCTCGGGCGTGAGTTCTTCCAGCGGGATCGCCGGTGCACCGGTTCCGGCGTTGTTGAACAGGACGTCGACTCGCCCGAATGTCTCGACGGTTTTTGCGAAGAGATTCTCGACCGACACGGGATCGCACACGTTCGTCGGTACGGCAAGCACACTTGACGAGGCGTCTCCCGCAAGTTCGATTGTTTTTCGAAGAGCGTCTTCGCGGCGACCGGCGATCGCGACAGAGTAACCCTCTTTGAGTAGTGCAAGCGCCGATGCTCGCCCGACTCCCGAACCGGCTCCCGTGATGATGGCGACTTTGTTTTGTGTGGTCATGGTTATGGTCATCCTTGCTGTTTGAATTGCCTGAAGAAGTTCAGGGCTGAAAGCTTCATCGAAAGAAATCAGGCACAAAGGACGCAGCGTTCACCGAGAACTTCTGGTCGGAATAACTCTGCGGCCTCTGTGCTCTCTGTGGCTCAATTCTTGAGACGCCGCACGAGCATGCTCGACCCGCCCGGCGGCTTCGGGAATTCCTGATCAATCTTGTTGGGAATTCCGATAAGTGATAAATGGCTGCTTCTTCGCGAAGAACGTTCAGTCGTCACTTCTTTCTGTTCTCGCGAAGCATACCCGGTCATCTCTGTGCGTTCCCCCTTCGCACCATCACTTCACAGGCAATCATAGAAACTTGCTGGTCGGCAGTTGCCGATCGGATGAGGTTTCTCAACGGTTACTGATCAGCGTCCGAAGCTGGCGGAAGTCGGCTCGGATAATCCCGCTCCCTTTTTGTGCATTCACTGGAACTGTTTTCGATTGGTTGAGCAGATGCTCGGCGATTGAAGGCAGGTTCGGACAGGAAGCTGTGTTTGAGAGGCCATGACGGTCACTCCTCAGAAGAATGTCCGAGCCGATGGGTCTCAGGCCGAAGGTGCAGTCTCTTTGCCTCTGCTCTCTTTTTCAGAGCTGGCGGGGACGACTGATGCTCTCGGTCCAGTTCCATCGAAAGCTCTGGTGCTGCGACCTGTACTCCAGACAGGGATAGTGGGAGTTGCCAATGGAAACTGTGCCGTTTGAGTCCGCTCGTGATTTTGCTGATTCTCCGTTTCCCGTGACGCCGATCTTCGGTGCGGCGACAGCTCCCTGGCACCAGTCTTACCCGCCGGGGATTCCGCCAGAGATTCAGTACACGCCGCGACGCGTCGAGCAGCTTCTTCAGTCGGCGGTCGAGCGGTACCCCGACCGGGTCGCGCTTCGTTACTTCCGAACGAGTCACACGTATCAGGAGTTGCTTGATCGGATCAGACAGGCTGCCGGCGCGATGCGTGAACTGGGAATCGGTACGGGGGATCGAGTCATGCTCGTCCTGCCGAACAGTCCTGAATTTGTCATCGCATGGTTCGCGATTCACTGGCTGGGCGCGGAAGCTGTTCCGGCTAACCCGCTGATGTCTGCTGCTGAGCTGACAGGTTTGGCACGCAAGTGTGGAATTCAGGCAGTGCTCGGCTTGGACGTTCGCATGAAACCGGTTGCTGAGATGGCCAGCGAAGTTGCTCTGAAAGCGGTAATCGTGACGAGTCTCGCGCCGCACCTGCCGCTTGGTTACCGGCTCGCTTACACGCTTCAGAAGCTTGCGTATGGAAAGCCCGTCGCGAAGAAAGCGGCGAAGCAGTTGCGCTTCGAAGAGTTGGCGTCCATCGGTCGCCCGATCGCAGAACCGCTGCTCGATGATCCGAGCCTGCCGGCTGTTCTGCAGCCGACCGGGGGGACGACTGGTTCGCCGAAAGTTGCCGTGCTGACTCACAAAAATCTCTGCGCGAACGTTGCCCAGCTACACGTCTGGAGCGGGTTGGAACCCGGCTGTGAAACGTTCCTTTCGGTGCTTCCTTTCTTTCACGTTTACGGCGCCACCTGCGCGATGCTCTCGCCGCTGGTTGGCGGGTCGACGCTCATTCTTCAAGCCAGATTTCACCCGAAGCGAACGCTCGGGCTGATGGATAAGTATCAGCCAGGTATCGCTCTGCTGGTTCCGTTCATGATTGCGTCGCTGAACGACGAGATGCGGAAACGCGGCAAGGCGCTCAAGGGTCTGCGACTTTGCATGTCCGGCGCGTCGGCCATGTCGGGCGAAGTCGGTCGCGAGTTCGAACACTTGACCGGTGCGACAATTATCGAAGGTTTCGGGCTTTCGGAAGCCTCGCCGGTGACCCACTCAAACCCGTCTGACGGGACGGCTCGAATTGGAAGCATCGGTCTGCCGTTGCCAAACACGTACGTTCGACTGGTCGATCTGGAAACCGGCACGCGCGAAGTTGAGTTCGGAGAAATTGGCGAACTCATTATCAAAGGTCCCCAGATCATGCAGGGCTATCTCGACGATCCTGAGGAAACGGCAATCGCTCTTCGCGACGGCTGGTTGTTCACCGGTGACCTGGCCACGGTCACTCGCGACGGATTCTTCGAAATCGTCGACCGCAAGAAAGACATGATCATTTCGGGCGGCCTCAACGTATACCCGAGCGAGGTTGAAGAAATCATTCGAGAGCATTCTGCCGTCGAATCGTGTGCGGTGGTGGGGGTTCCAGATCGCAAATACGGAGAACTGGTTTGTGCGTGGGTGGTGCCGTCTGTAGGTGGGCCGCCGAATCTGGAAGAGTTGAAATCGTTCTGCCGGGAAAGGCTGTCTGGCTACAAGGTGCCGCGAGAATTTCGAGTTTGCGATGCTCTGCCGGAAAACTTCCTGGGCAAAGTGAGGAGAATCGACCTTCGAAATCGAGCGGCCTGAACACTCAGCGGAAACCTGTGTTCCACCAGATCCTCATTCAAAGAAAAATACGTACTGCTGAAAACCCAGAACTACCTGACAGGTAAAAAGGCCACAGAGGTCACGGAGCATTACTCGACGGAGCAGCTCTGTGATCTCTGTGGCTGAAGATTTTCATGACGAAGGAGTCATGTCATGGCAGAAGCAGTGATTATCGGCGGAGTGCGGACGCCGTTTGTGAAGGCCGGAGCTGACTTGATCGGCACGCCCGCTCCTGAACTCGGTCGACTGGTCGTTCAGGAATTGCTTTATCGGTGCAACGTTTCGCCCGAAGACATTGACGAACTGATTGCCGGCAATGTGGCTTCGCCCGTTGATGCCGCAAACGTGGCTCGTGTTATCGCACTGCGAGCTGGCATCCCGAAGGACCGGATTGCTCATACGGTCAATCGAAACTGTGCGAGCGGTATGGAAAGCGTGACTCAGGCGGCGGCGCGGATTGCCAGCGGAGCGGTGAAGTCTGTCGTCGCGGTCGGCGTTGATTCGATGAGCAACGTGCCGCTGCTGTTTCGAAAACGGTTCGGAGAAAAGCTGCTGCAGCTTTCGAAGGCGAAGTCCGTCGGGCAGAAGTTGGGTGGAATCGCAAAGTTTCGCCCGAGCGATTTTGCTCCGCTGATTGGATTGAAACTTGGACTGACGGACCCGGTGTCGGATCTGATGATGGGCGACACGGCGGAAAAACTGGCTCGCGAGTACGGGATTTCTCGCGACGAGCAGGATCAGTTTGCTGTGCAGAGCCACGAAAAAGCGGTTGCGGCCTGGAAGGCTGGGCGTCTCTCCGCCGAAACGATGACGCTTTATCCGGAGCCAAAGTCGGAAGCGCTGGAGCAGGACATCGGCCCGCGAGAAGGGCAAAGTATGGCGGCGCTCGGGAAGATGAAGCCGTACTTCGATCGAAAATGGGGCAGCGTGACGGTTGGTAATTCGTGCGGAGTGACCGATGGAGCGGCGGCTCTGTTACTGATGGAAGCTGACTATGCCAGGGCACTTGGCCTGGAGCCGATCGGTCGAATTCGGTCCGTCGAGTTTGCCGGTTGCGATCCGTCGAGAATGGGTCTTGGCCCGGTTTATTCGTCGGCGAAGGCGCTGAAGTCTGCTGGCATGACGATGGATGATGTTGATCTTGTCGAGCTGAACGAAGCCTTTGCGGCGCAGGTGCTCGCCTGTCTGAAGGGGTTTGAGAATCCGCCGGATGACTGCTGCGACTCGGACGCCGCATCACGACTTGGACCGATCGACGAAGACAAGCTGAACGTCAACGGCGGAGCCATCGCGATCGGGCACCCCGTCGGAGCGACTGGCGCAAGGTTGATTCTCACGCTGCTTGGCGAGCTGGAACGGCGCGACCAGAACGTCGGGCTGGCAACCTTGTGCATCGGAGGCGGGCAGGGCGGAGCCGCAATTGTCGAACGAATTGCCGCGTAAGGGGAGCTGCTTCTGAAACTCAACCGACGGGCGGATTTTTAAGAACACAAACCCTCATCCGGCCCCGAGAGGCCGACCTTTCCCGCAAGCGGGGGAGGTGACGACAGGAAAAGTATTTTGTGTATCGAGGACGGAATCATGGCTGACATGTGGCACTCACAAAAATCGGACGACGGCATTCTGCGAGTCACGATTGATCGTAAAGATCGACCGGTGAACGCTCTGTCGCGAGCGATCATGGAAGAGCTGCGGGAGCTGGTTGCGTCGATAAGAAACGACTCTTCAATTCGAGGTGTTCTCTTTCAAAGCGGCAAGCCCGGAGTGTTCATCGCCGGAGCGGACATTACCGAATTCGAAGACCTGACTGACAAGGCCGCTGCTGCTGAAGTTTCGACGTTCGGGCAGAGCGTGTTTCAGGAGCTGGAAGATTTGAAGGTTCCAACCGTCGCTCTGATTTCGGGAGCGTGTCTGGGAGGCGGTTTGGAATTCGCACTGGCTTGCCGATATCGCGTTGCCAGTACTCATGAAAAAACAAAGCTCGGTCTGCCGGAAGTGCAACTCGGCCTGCTGCCCGGCTGGGGCGGCACTGTGCGGCTTCCTCGGCAGATTGGACTGATCGATGCACTGCCGCTGGTCCTTTCCGGGCGTCAATTGGGCGGCTTTCAGGCTCGATCAAAAGGCGTCGTCCACGAAGTCGTTCCGCCTGAAGCGTTGCCGACGGTGGGCGAGAAAATTCTGAAAACGCATCACGAGTTCGGCTCGGCAGTGAAGCTGTTTCGGCAGTCGAAGAAGCCTGGCTGGCTGAAATTTATCGAAGGGACAATTGTCGCGAAGAAGTTTGCGTTGAAGAAAGCACGTCAGCAGGTGATGTCAAAAACTCACGGGCATTACCCGGCTCCGCTGATGATTATCGAGACGTTCGAGAAGGGGCTTGCGGCAGACGACAGGCGTCGGTTCAGGATCGAAGCGGACGGGATCTCACAGCTGGCAGGCAACCCGGTCACGCGAGAGTGCATTCGGCTCTTCTTTCTTTCCGAAGAGGCGAAGAAGCCGCCGGGAGAACTCAAGGCGACGTTTGATCCAAAGGAGCTGAAGCAGGCTGCCGTGATTGGTGCCGGCGCGATGGGGGCCGGTATTGCGCTGCTGCTTGCTCGTAAGGGAGTTGCGACACGGCTCAAAGACATCAAGCCGGAATTCGTTGCTCGTGGGGTGAAAACTGTCCGCGACCTTCTGGCCAAAGACACGAAGCGTAAGAAGCTTACAAAGCGGCAGGCGGAGGAAATCTTTGACCGACTCAGCCCGGCGACGGACTATCGAGGATTGAAGCATGCCGACGTTGTCATCGAGGCTGTTGTCGAAGTGCCGGACATCAAACGTCAGGTTTTCGCAGAACTGGCCGACGCAACAAATTCAGAAACCGTCCTGGCGACCAACACCAGTTCGCTGCTTGTGAGCGAAATCGCTCGCGACGTTCCACATCCCGAACGCGTCGTCGGGCTCCACTTTTTTAACCCGCCGCATCAGATGCCTCTGGTCGAAATTATCCGAACGGAGCAGACCAGCGACGACGCGTTGGCGAAGTCGTTTGCGGTTGTGCAGCGTCTGGGCAAGACGCCGGTTGTGGTGGGTGACTGTGCCGGATTTCTGGTCAACCGGCTACTCGGGCCGTACATGAACGAGGCCGGTTTTCTGCTCGCGGAAGTTTCCGACCCGATGGAAATTGACAAGGCGGCGGTTGATTTTGGAATGCCGATGGGGCCATTGGCTTTGAGCGATCTGGTCGGGCTCGACGTGGCTGCTCACGTTGCTGAAAATCTGCACGAAGCATACGGCGACCGGATGACGCCGGCCGCGATCTGGGGGGCTCTGAAGCAGCTTCGCGAGAAAGTCGGGGCTCAGCCGAAGCTTCTGGCAAGCGGCGGCAAGGCTGTGCAGGAGTCTGTTCTGCGATGCGTCGCGGAACTCAGAAAATCGACCGGTGCCGCGTCCGGGATGTCGATCAGTCGAGAGGCGATCGCTCAGCGGCTGGTCTTTCCCGTGATCAACGAAGCGGCGATCTGTCTGGCGGAAGGTGTCGC
>JADHNX010000050.1 GCA_016779365.1 Planctomycetaceae bacterium | reverse complement strand
AGTGCGGAGAAATTGTCAAAGCAGTGGTGAGTGTTCGGTCGGCTGATCGTTTTGATCGAGCAGCGTTTGACGCCTTCGCGTCAGAGCATCTCGCCAAGCACAAACGACCGAAAATCGTAGAAGTAGTGGTCGGAGAGCTTCCAAAGAACTTCCTTGGAAAGGTGCTTCGGCGTAAGCTCCGCAGCGACTTAACGTTGACCAATCAGCAACTGCCCTCTCAGCGTGTTCCGGAATCGGCAGTTTCTGCGGTCGACCAGGCTTTGGAAATTGGTCCGGCGTCAACGGACACTTCCGCTGCGGATTTGGCGGACTTAAAGGAGTAAGTCGCTATGATTCTTCCCGGTCCAGACATTGCGAAGGGCGAAGGCCGACTGTCCCACTCAACGGGACAATCGACCGGGGGAATCTCTACATCTCATGCTGCGGCTTCCGGAGTTGTTCGAGCAGACGCCGCGTCGCTGGACCGCTGTCTGGAAAAGTTGACCGATGGCCGAGACCGACTGAGTCGGATGAATGTCGACCAGCGGATCGCCTTGCTGGAGCAGTGCGTTGACGGAATCTGCAGCGCCGCCCGCGAATGGGTTGACGTTGTTTGCGAATCGAAAGGGATCGCGCACGGAAGTTGCGAGCGTGCTCAGGAAGTTCTCGGCGGCCCAGCGGCAACGCTGCGTCAGTTGCAGCTGTTTCTGAGAAGTATGCGGCAGATCGATCGGCGCGGTCGACCAAAACTTCCCGCGAAACCGGTCCGAAAAAGCGATGGCCGCATCGGAATTCGCATGACTCCGTGTCCGGGTTTTTTCGATCCGGTGACATTTATTGGCTTTCGAGCGACGACGTGGTTGCAGTCGCACATTGGCGAAGACAATCTGGATGCGTCACTGGCAACCGCCTATCAGAATCTTGAACAGACTGGCACGTCGCTGGTGCTTGGTGCCGGAAATGTGAGCGGGATTCCCGCTGCCGACATGCTGACGAAACTGTGTGTCGACAATCGAGCGGTGCTGCTCAAAATGAATCCTGTCAATGAGTGTGTTGGACCGATCTTTGAACGAGCTTTCGCGCCGCTCGTCGAGAATGACTTGCTGCGAATAGTCTCTGGCGACGCCCGCATCGGTGCTGCGGCCGTCGCCGACGAACGTGTCGACGATATTCACATCACCGGATCAGAGGCGACACACGATGCCATTGTCTGGGGGCCGGAAGGCTGCGAGCGGGACGACCGTAAGCGTCGGAACGAACCGGTCATCGACAAGCCGGTCGGCAGCGAACTTGGAAATGTCACTCCCTGGGTGGTGGTCCCAGGAGCGTATTCGAAGATGCAGCTTCGGTTTCAGGCTGAGAACATCGTTGCCTCAATGACCAACAACGCTGCGTTTAACTGCGTCGCGACTCGAGTCATCGTTACCTGGAAACAGTGGCCGGAGCGTGAAAGGTTTTTGCAGCGGATTGAAAATACTCTTGCCAGAGTTCCGCAACGAGTTGCGTACTATCCGGGGGCCGAACAGCGTTTCGAACGGTACTCCGGGCAGACCGCTGAGAAGGCTCAACAGCTTCTGCGGAAAAATGCTGGCGGTGGCGTGTCTGGGAGTAGGACATGCCCCGGCGGGATGACGACCTTCGTCGCTGGCACCGATCAGCGCGAAGGCACGTTACCCTGGACATTGATCCGCAACGTCAAACCGGATGAAGAGTCGCCGTTGTTCAGCAGTGAGTCGTTCGTCTGTGTCTGTGCAGAAGTGCCAATCGACGCGGCAAGTCCGGAAGAGTTTCTGCGGAAGGCGACTGAGTTCTGTAACGAAAAACTCTGGGGAACATTGGCTGCTTCCATCACCGTGCCCGGACAGTTCAAACGAAATTCGGGAACACGACAGGTTCTTGAGGATTGCGTCGACCGACTGCGTTACGGAGTCGTTGCTCAGAATCAGTGGTCGGGAGTCGTCTTTGCTCTCATGAGTCCTCCCTGGGGCGGGCATCCGAGTTCGACCCCGCAGAATATCCAGAGTGGAACCGGTTGGGTTCACAATTCATTCATGCTGACGGGAATCGAAAAGACCGTTCTGGAATCACCGCTGGTGGTTCTTCCTAAACCTGTCTGGCTGGCTTCGCATCCTGCGCCAGAGTCTGTGGCGTGGTCGTTGTGTCGGCTTTTTCAGAATCCGTCGTTGTGGAATCTTTCAACATTGGGCTATCACGCCATGAAAGGGGGACTGGTCTGACGAGCTGACTGCAATTTCCGGCATCGCGAAATGCAGTATCGCAGCACCGGTCTCCGTAATTTTGGGAGACGTGACATGAAGAATCTCAAATCACGACGTGTGTTGATCACTGGAGCCGGTCACGGTCTTGGTCTGGCGACGGCGAAAGCCTTTGCCAAAGCAGGTGCCTTTGTAATTATCACCGACCGTGAATCTGAGCGTGTCACCGAAGCCGTCTGCGAGCTTCAGATTGAGGCGCTGCCCTGTGCCGGTTACGTAATGGATGTGACTGATCCGGCGGACGTTCGCCACGTGAGAGATCAGATTCACGCGGATCATGGTCCGATCAACATTCTGGTTAACAACGCCGGGATTGTTTCGGGAGGCCAGTTTCTGGAAGTACCGCTCGAAAAACATCTCTTCACGTACGACGTCAATACTCACGGACCGGTTATTGTGACGCATCTTTTCCTTCAGGATTTGATCGACAGCGACGAAGGTCACATCGTCAATATCGCCAGCGCATCGGCACTGATCGCTCTGCCAAATGCTGCAACTTACGCATCGAGCAAGTGGGCTGTTCTTGGCTTTACCGATTCGCTGCGGGAAGAGCTGGAGCTGACTGGTCGAGGCCATGTCGGGGTGTCAGTCATCTGCCCGAGCTATATCAGCACCGGGATGTTCGAAGGCGTGAAGGCCCCATTGCTCACTCCAGTTCTTACTCCGGAAAGTCTGGCTGCGAAGATCGTGAGGTGCGTCCAGAAGCGAAAAACGCACCTGCTCACTCCCTGGCTCGTCGGCCTGATTCCTCTTGGTAAGGCAACATGGCCGCGAGCGGTTTTTCGTCGACTGCTTCGCTTTCTGGGAGTTTACCAGGGCATGCAGAGCTGGAAGGGGCACGCCGCCGCGCCAGCGGAGCCTCCGAAGAAAGACGGCTATATCCGAGTGGCCAGTTGATAGTCAGGCAGCTGTTCATTGAGAAGCAGGCAAGTGTGCGAGAGTTCAGAACAGCAGTTTGAAGTCTCGCGGCGCGCAGTGCTGGTGCTGCTATGACGAGATTAAGTCTTCGCAAATTGCTTGCCTGGTTGTTACATGGCGTTGCAATTTCTGCATCATTGGCAATGCGAAGTGAGCATTCTGAACGGTGTTGGTTTCTTATCTCGAACAAAAAAAGAAGCCTCGCTTCATTAGAAACGAGGCTTCTTTCGTATTTGTTTGTTTGCCGTTGGGGTTAGCTGGCGGTGATGGCAATGATGATGCCAGCGGTTACGCCGAGGATCGCTCCGCCGACGAGCAGTCCGCTTCCACCTGTCAGGAGTCCGCCACCGGTTGTCCCGCCACCGACCGCACCACCGGTAAGGTCACCAACGACTGGGAGTCCACCCCCATCGACTGGTGGCTGGTAGGCGACCTGCTGAACGCTACCTGCCGGGGCAGCCTGGAAGGGCCAAATGCGAACGGTTGAAGTCATGCGGCCAACGGTGACGTCGTAGACGCCAGGTTGAAGATTTTGAATTCCGAAGGTTCCGTCAGCAGCCGTGGTTGTCCGGACGACCTGTCCTGTCTGTACGTTCTGCACGGTGACAGGGGTGTTGGGCTGAACCTGACCTCGTGCATCCACAGGTTTGCCCTGGAATGAATTGTCAGATTTCAATTCAACATCGGTGATCTGGGATGTCCCTGCTTGTTGAGCCTGAGTCGGTGTGACGGGCAGAATCATCAGGCCAAGGGCCAGAAATGCTGGAATGACCTTGATATTGGTAATGCGTCTCATTTGAGTGTTCCTTACTCGTAAATGCGGCTCGGCGGATTCTTCAGTTGACACAGCCGCTCGTCATTGCTTATCGGCATTGTCGGAGCGGGCCAGTAGAAGAATTGTGATAGGGTCGCGAGTATTTTTTGTTTGGGCTCGCGCAGCAAGGTGTTTCGGCCTGTTCAGTGAATGCAATGGTGGCGAATTGTCGTTCTTACAAGCGGTAGGGGCGGCAATGGTGTGCTTTCTTAGCGTGGCGGGGCAGGAATCAGGCGTTTTTGTCAAAGTTACTTTCGTGCTCAGCGGAATTGACCGGATTGAGCTCTGTCGGTGTTTGGTGTTTAGAGTTGGTGGTGAGTGGCTGTTGACCGGGTTGCTTGTTTTCAGGCAGAGCGAGGCCGGGGAACTGCTGTTTAAAGAGGTCAGCGGAGAAGGATTCTTTGGTGGCTTTCACCAGGTCCGTAATTAGCAACTCATCCAGTTGACTCTGGAAAATTTCCTCAGCCTGTCCACCATGAAAATAGGCTGGTTTGCCCGTTGTTGAACGAAGTGATTTCAGCATCTGCCGGAAGAAAGTGTCGCCGACGAACTGGTCGAAGGCTTCCGGCAAAACCGGACCTTTGGGTGGGAGCGGGGCGTGTGTCTGAATGGGGTTGGTCATGACGGGACGCTTTCAGTTTCTGAAACTTATCGCTCGATGAATTCGGCGTGGAGTCTGCCACTGAAGTGCAGCTCGCGAAGAATGCCAATGATATCGTTGGTAGGAACCTTGAGCTGGTTGAGGCCGTTGACGAGGTCGGCCAGTTGCTGAGGCACCTGGTCGCCGTCCCGTTTGTGGAGTTCGACGAACGGATCAGCAATTTCAACATTGAGGTTTTTGTGCGCGATAATGGCCGGACTGATTTCGACATCGCCCGTCACGATGATCGTTCCCTGGCTGGCGTTAACGACGACACGAGCGGCGGTCGCCGTTTCTTTCAGTGTGATTTCGGTCAGCAGCCCGAGAAACTCAATGTGGTTGTCGTATTGCGCGGGAATTGTCACATCCACCGCAACTGGCGACGTAGCGCGAGCGATGTTGACGTTGCTGGCTTCGAGGTAGAAACGCTGGTTGATGGCTCGTTCGACTTCTCGTGCCATTTCGACGCCAGCGTATTGCCGATTGAGCAACAGGCGAATCTGGTCTGGGCGGCGGAGAATATTCATATCGACCGTCTGTTCCATTACCAGTCCGAACGGAATTCGAGCGGTGGTGGGATTCACCAGGTCGTCGACGATTAGACGCCCCGATGCGAGACCAACGACTGTGTCGTCAGCGACGCCTGCCAGTTCAACAGGGGAAGTAATCAGGCTGCCGCCTTCGAGGCTTTTAGCACCAAACAACACACTGACCTGACAGTCTAGCTGCTGTCCTCGGCTGATTCCGGTGCGCGGGATTGTCGCTGTGATTTCGACCGCTGCGACGCTTCCCAGATTCGTAAGCTCCTTCGGATCGAGGAGCGGGTTGTTCGACAATTTCAGAAAGGCCGCGAACGCTCTTGCCGTTGGCCCGGTTTCGTCCGGGTCGCCGGTACCGTTAAGTCCAACGACAAATCCCAGGCCTCGGACCGTCAGCGGCATTTGGCCGTCGATTGTGCAGACATTGCTGATTCGAGTGATCGCTTGTGCTGTGCGGACTTCACTGAGGAATGCCACACAAACGAGTAGCACGAGGACGCGTCGGATCGTGATTGCGTGGGGAATAGTTTGTCTCATGATGATTTCAACTTTCCTGAGCCGGGCAGCGTTGTCGCGGAACAGCGAATTCGTGTCGAGGTGAGCTTCCGTCGGACGGTGGCCAGGTCGTCGAATGTGAGTCGTTGGCCTCGCTGTTGTTAAAACGGCGAAAGCAGGTCGTAAAGTCGGTAACCCCAGTTGCGCTTTGTGGCGTCGTAGACTCGACCACCCTGGTTCTTGACGATATGCAGACTGGCGATGTTCTCACTGCTGGCGGTATTGTCTGGTGCGACGTCACTGGCTCGAAGTTCGCCCGTCAGGGTGTACTCTGAGACGTCGTCCTGCGTCTTGATTTTCTTTTTCGCCTCCAGTTGCAGAACTCCGTTTGGCAGGACGTCAACCACCGTCGCCGCAATCCGATACTTGATCCCTTCCTGGTCGGTCAGTAGGCCGGTCGAGTTGAGTTGCCCTCTAAGTTGCGCGTCAATGGTTGGTCCATTGAGAGCCGCTGGTGTCAGGTTCCCTGTATCGCCGATACGGACGAATTCTTTCAACTCGGCCAGCAGTTGAGATGTTCGTTGCCGGTTAAACTTCGAGTTCATAATGACCTCTGACTTCTCGTCGACGATGATCGTGACGATGTCGTGCAGTTTGATTTCCGGCGGCACAGGCGGTTCGATGTAGATCCACGAATAGTCGCGAATTCGTTTGCGATTTGATCCGTGCAGAACCGGCCCCGTCGGTGGAAAAGCGTACGGCGATTGTGCTGACGCCTGCTGAATCGGGCTCGCATCGGAAGTGAATCCGTTTCTCGATGTGAAGCCTGTCGACTGTGATGGTGTCTGCTCCGCAGGCCCTGGCCATGAGCCGGACGATGCTTGCCGTGTATTTGGAAATGGAGCCGGCTGGCTGGTCGAAGAGGCGGCCTGGATGTCTGCTCGATCGCGAAGTTTGATGATCGGGACTGCCGCCTGGTTTCGCTGTGCTGCTGGCGTCCGAGTTTGAGCCTGCACCGAACGACCGGGGTACTCACCAACGATCGGTGAGCCTGTCAGCAGGGTCGCGACGATGAATGCCGGCAGCAGATGACTCCGGAAATGTTGCATGACTCTTACTCACGTGCTCGTGTAAGCGATTTGAATTTTGTCGACGCTGTCCAGTTCCGAACGGAGGAAATGAGTCAACGTCTGTCAGATCAGCCTTCATTCACCGTCAGGCGGATTGCGGGAGCGTCGTCTTTAGAGTTGGTATTCAGCGGTTCGGCAGTGCCTTTGCCGGTCACTCGAACCAGCAGCGTTTCCTTGTTGGAACGATCGAGCGATACCAGCTCGATGATGTCATTCAGAATTCCCGCGCGACGGGCTTTCAATGTTCGCGTCAGTCGAATCGTGCCGCTTTGGACGGTCACCTTCACCAGTTCGTCCCGATTGATCAGCGTGGGCGGCTTGACCGAGGTGGATTTCAGCAGGTCACCTTGTCGGATGTTGATGCGAGCTTCCATGCCGACGATCGTCGCGGGATCCGATGTGCCGTTGCGAATGTCGTCCACTTCGCGCCACTCCAGATCTGTTTCCCGGATAACCTGTCCTTGAGCGATGATTCTTCGAGCCGCGAGCACCTTTGGTCGCCGAGTGACACGGACTCGAACCTGGACCGACTTCACTGCCGATGTTTCATCATCGTTTTCGGAACCAATGGCTGGATCGGAGCTGTTGGCCGGCGTTGTGAATTCGCCCGTCGGGACGGCCACCGTCAGCGAAAAAAAGTCATCGGTCAGAGGTCTGCCGGAAACGATTTTCAGATTGCCCGCGCGAGCTGACAGGATCGTCGGCACGTCATGTGTCGCCAGGAGCGGGTGGATAATCGGCTCGCCCCAGTCCGGCGCCCATTCGGAAAGATAGTCTTTCACCAGGTCGTGAATGACGGTTTCAGCCAGTCGAATATCCGCGATCGGAATATCTCGCGGGTCGAAAACTTTTCTGGGCGACGGGGTTGAGTAACTGGCCAGTTCGGTCCTGCGAAAAGGCTGCGGCGCAGAAACCTGACTGGACGCTCCCGCAAGTTTTGTCGGAGACCACGGACTTGCTGATGCTGGAAGCTGGCCGCGACGAGTGACGACGACGATGCTGCTTCCCTGGAATTCAAGGGCTCCGACTTCGATGCGAAATTTCAGCAGTCGTGACCGAATCTCGTCCAGTTTCAGACGCGTTGAGTTGCCAGGGATCGGCGATGTGTCGAGCGTTATCCTGCTCAATTCTGCGGCGGCCTGATCGTCGTCTGCAAAGATGTCCGCGACGTCGCCGAGGTGGATCAACGCCTTGTCGACCGTTACCGAACTATGCAGACGAACGATTGTGGCATGAGCGGTCGAGGCAATTGCGGAAAGTCCACATGCCAGAAAACACGCCAGAATCGTTTGTTTAAGAACCATGCGTCTCCTCCGTGAGACCGCTGTTCGTGAGGCCGTTTGATCTGAATCGACGATTAGAACTGCCGCAGGTTTGAAATCAGTTGCAACATCTGGTCGGCAGCTTTGATGGTCTGGCTGTTCAGTTCGAAATTTCGCTGCGTTTTGATCAGGTCGACCAGTTCGCGAACGGGTTCAACGTTGGATGCTTCAAGAACCCGATGCCGAATCGCTCCCAGTCCGTCCTGACCGGGTAATGACGAAATGGCTGCTCCAGACGCCGGGGTTTCGGTGTAAAGGTTTTCGCCTTTCTGCAACAGGCCCTGGTTATTGGCGAAACGGTAGAGCTGGACCTGGCCAACTTCCTGCACGACGCCAGCGGTCAGAACGCTCACTCGGCCGTCCGCAGAAATCGACACGTCAGTCGCGTCGTTCGGAATCGTGATCGCTGGCTGCAGGATGCGTCCGCTGTCCGCCGAACCGATGACCAGTTGTCCGTTCGCGTTTCTCGTAAAGTTGCCGGATCGGACGTAGGCGGGCGAGCCGTTATCGTCGACCTGAAAGAATCCCTGACCGACGATCGCCATGTCGAAGTCGCCGTTGGAGTCGCGAAGTGATCCCTGGCTGAAGTCGAGCGAAGTACTGGCGATACGCGTTCCCAGGCCAACTGACGTACCGACTCCGGTTTGTCCGGCTGTCGAGTTCGTGCCAGGGAGTTTGACGTTCTGGTAAAAGAGGTCCTCGAAGTTTGTTCGAGACCTCTTGAACGATGTCGTGCTGGCGTTTGCCAGATTGTTCGCGACGACGTCTAGGCTGAACTGGTGAGCTTCCATGCCCGATGCCGCTGAGTGAATTGCTCGTAGACTCATAGTCCTGCCTTTGTGCTTTCGTCAGTCGTACTGGTGGCTGGTGGCTAGCCGCCGACAGTTTGCAGCAGCCGACCAAGTGACTCGTCCTGAATTCGGATCATGTTGATGTTGGCTTCGAAGGTTCGAGATGTTTCGATCATGTCTGTCATTTCCTGAATCGGATTGACGCCGGACGCTTCGATAAATCCCTGCTTCACCTGCACGTTTCGCCCTGCTGGTTCGACTTCGGCCTGTGTGTCGAACAGGCTGTCGCCGACCTTTCGCAGTTGATCGGTTGGAGCAGACACCAGGTCGATTTGCCCGAGCGGGATTCGCTGGTTGTCCGCCAGGACGGCTGAGACTTTGCCGTCGGTTGTAATGTCGATGCCCGTCGCGATGCCCGGAATCTCGATCGGTTTACCGGTGGTATTGAGAACTTTGAGCCCCTGATCAAGGGTGACCAGTTCTCCATCAACGCTCCGGTGGAGTTGCCCGTTGCGTGTCAGAAATTCGTTTCGCCCGTCCGAAACTCGAAGAAAACCTTCGCCGGAAAGGCCGATGTCGTAGTCCTGGCCAGTCTTCTGCAGAGCCCCGGTTGTATGGTCCGTCGAAATTCGGTCGATGCCGATCGCTCCGACTTCTTTCTGCCGATCGCCATCCATCCGAACAGGAATGTTTTTTCGAAAGTCTTCCGGCTTGAAGACCTGAAACGTCGCCACGTCGCGCTTGAATCCGGTGGTCGAGGCGTTGGCCAGATTGTTCGCAATCACGTCCTGCCGGAGTGACTGAGCGTTCGCTCCGTGAGATGAAAGGTAGATTCCGTGGATCATCTGACCGGTCCGACTATTGACGGTTGATCGGCAGCGCAGGGGCGCGCTAAGCCGTTCTTCAATTCATCGGCACTTTGATGCCCGAAAGTTCAACGTAATCAGAAAAGTTTGCGGAATCAGAAAAGTCGACCTGTCCTGTGTAAAACTCGCAATTGTGCGTGTTTCGCCTCACGGCACACTCTGCCTGTTGGAGTTCTGCCCCGGAGTGATATCGGAAGAAACGGAATGACACGGAGACAGTCGGACTCATTCCGTGCTTTCCGTGGTCACAACTTCTGCAGCGTCCAGCTTCGAGGGACTCCGTCAGGCAGCGAACGGTCGTTGAGACGGTCAGTGAGCAGCTCAGGTGTCGCCTGACGAAGTTCTGACTTTCTGGGGTGTGCCAGCTCCGGAAGCTCACCGGGTAGCCGGCGGTCGGTCGCCCGACACCCAGCGGTGTGCTGTTACTGGCACCGGTTGTGAGGGCAGCGGCGTTTGCCAATAATGGCCGGTCGCGGTGAGGCTAGGATTTGGTCTCACAGAGTTGGAACCGATTTTCTCAGACAGGACCGTCAGTCATGCGAGTTTCCGTCAATTATTTGGTAGCCATTGTGATGACAGGCTGCCTGTTCGCCGGGTGCAGCGGAGACGCTGATACGGAATCTGCCAGTTCGACCGCGTCCGGCGACACGTCGACCAGAGGCGAGTCCGGCGGGGGCACGTCCGAAACCGACGATAGCGAGTCGGGAGGCGATACGACTGCGGCGCCGACTTACAAGCCGATTCAGCTCGGCGGATCGACACCGGCGGCAGCAAGCACGAATGATTCAGGCGGCACCACTGGCCCGTCGACCGAGCCACCAAAGTTCGAAGAGGTCGTGGCTGCTTTGAAGCCGGTTCAGATCATGCTCGGAAAGTGGCAAGGGCTCGTAAAGAATGCCGCAAAGAGCGAAGTTCACGACTGGGTCTGGGATTTGAAAAGCGATCCGGTGTTTCCGGCCCTGGTGCTGAGCATTCCGGACGGCGAGTTCTTCACCAGCGCGAGGCTGACCTACGATCCACGCATCGAAAAGTTTCTGATGACGACTACCGATGGCGAAGGTGCCAAGCGGTCGTTTACGGGGAAATATGTCGAGTCACCTAAGGACGTGCCCAGCGAAGATGGTAAGACCGTCGAGCGAACGTTTCAGCTCGAACTCACCGAAGATGAGGGCGCTGGGCCTGGCGTCCGCTTTCAGTACGTCTTCAAGCAGCAGCACAACAATCGATATCTCGTCGACGTGAATCGGGCTCGTGGCAAGGCAAAGTTCAGCCAGTTCGACGTGATCGGCTCGCAGCGCGACGGAGTTTCGTTCGCCAAGGCTGATGATGATTATGGCGACAAGACCTGCGTCATTTCAGGCGGACTCGGAACATCGACAGTTTCTTACAAAGGCAAGACATATTACGTCTGCTGCTCAGGCTGCAAGGCGGCATTCGAGGATGAACCAGAACGCTGGATCGCCCGGCTGGAAGAGCAGAAGGCCGAAAAAATGAAGGCCAATAACTGACGTTACCGGCCTGGCAGAATTGGAATCAGGATCAGAGTCAGTTACCTCAGAAATTTAGAGCAGGGAATTATCGTGTTGGGCAGGAAGTCAAAAACGCTGGGGCTCAAGGCGGGGCCAGCGAAGCACGGGACAGGGTTGTTTGCGACAAAGCGGTTTCGCAAAGGGCAGGTTCTTGGCGAAGTGACCGGAGAGCGGTTTCACGATCCGAATTACGGATCGGATTATTGCATCGACCTGGGGGAAGACTGGTCACTGGAGCCAGGGGAGCCGTTTCGGTACGTCAATCATTGCTGCACGCCGAACGCCAAGCTGTACCTGGTTTTCGAAGATGGCGACCCGGTCGCAGAACGAAAAGTCGTGATCGAAGCTTTGTCCAATATCCAGGCGGGAGCGGAAGTGACCATCGATTACGAATGGCCATCGGACAGCGCCATTCCGTGCGGCTGCGAAAGTCCTGATTGTCGAGGGTGGGTTGTCGACCCGGCAGAACTACACCTGCTGTCAAACAGGAAGCCTCGCTGAGTCGCTTCTCGTTGCGATTTTCTGGTTCGCAAGCAGCCTGCGAAAAAACTCACAGCGCGTTCGTGCTGGCTTCTTTGGTGGTCGTCGCCGCTGCTGGTGCAGGTTGAGGATTCGCCAGCTCTTTCAACGCTTGTCGCAATGGTTCAGCGAGCTTTGGTCCGCCACCGATGAACAGTCTGGCGATGTTTCCTTCACGGTCGATAACAACCGTCTGCGGGATCGAGGTGACGGAGTATCGCGCTGCCGCCACTCCGTCCGTGTCCAGAATGACCGGCACGTTCAGCTGGTGACGTTCGAGTGTCGACTTAATTTCGGCAGGCTGCTCTTCCATGTTGATTGCGAATAGCGTGACTTTCTGATCGGGAAACTCACGCACGATTTCATCGACGAGCGGCATCGTTTTCAGGCATGGACTACACCAGGTCGCCCAGAAGTCCAGTACGACGACTTCGCCCCGGTGCTCGGCCAGTCGGAATTCGCCACCGTCCAGGTTTGCCAGTTTGATGTCGGGAGCTGGCTGGCCGACGAGCGGTGATTCGGTGCCGGTGATCGGTACTCCGCCTGCATCGCCTTCTCCCGCCAGGGCAAACTTTGGTTCCGTCGCGTAATGAAGTTTCCACTGATGGTAGGCAAGCTTGGCGGCTGCTTGTTCGATGTAGTCTCCGAACAGAAGCTGATCGACGTCAGCCAGTTCTGAATGACATTCTCCGAGGATGTCGCTGCTGCCTGAGAGTTGCGAGTTTTCAAACCTGGTGGCGAAGAACGTCAGTCGATCTTTGTGTCGAACAAGCGTTTGGATTCTGGTTCCGATCGGGTTTTTCTTTTCGTTGTCGGTGTTGCTGTTTGTGGCGATTTCTTCCGACAACGACGGCCCATCGTTGGACTGAAGGTCGGTGGGTTGACCGGCTGCGTCTGCTTTTTCCAGCTCGTCAGTGTGCAGCCAGATGATCTGCGAAACTCGGTCTCGGGGAATTTCACGATTCGTCAGCCGAACTTCGACTGTCAGCATGTCCTGACTCATACTGATCAGCCGGCCTCGTAAAAAGTCGCCGTTCTCTGAACAAACTAAATGAGTCGGGGGCGAACCTTTCTGAAGACGTGGCAGGGTCAGCAGTCTGTTTCGTTTGGTTTCTTCCAGCCTGGGCGAGCCGATCGTGCCGTTCAGTTCGACGCCCTTGATTCGGTCGTTTGCGACGAAGGTTGCATCAGACAGTGGCG
>JADHNX010000049.1 GCA_016779365.1 Planctomycetaceae bacterium | reverse complement strand
AATGATTCTTCGACATCGAAAGTCGGTTCGACATGCTGGTTACCTCCAGCACTATCGTGCTCAAGGCCCAGCAGAACCGCTCCTTCAATGGCCGATTTTCACCCGCAAATCAATGGCCGGTTTTGCCCGCAAACTGACAACCGATCGAGACTGAGAACGACAAACTGGTATTTCGTGTTCGGGTGCGTGATTCCAAACACACGCTTCGGCTGATCCTCCGGCTTTGGTAGTGAGGAATCGACTTCGCCGGTGTTGATCGCCGTGAGTACGAAGACCTGTTCCCTCCAGATAATGGGGCTGGAAACTCCCTTACCATCAACTGGAACTTTCCATCGGATATTCGCGCTCTCACTCCACCGCAAAGGGGGCTTGGCCGTCCGGGAAACGCCGTTCGCTTCCGGGCCTCGCCACTAATGCCAGCTGTTGGCGGACTCTCGCGGTGGTTGGGCGTGACTCTCCCACGCGACACAAATGAGGCAACCCAGAAGAGCGCAAACGATTACATTTTGCAGCGTAACATCATGATGGGGGGCTTTGATTTGGCCTATTCTGGGTGATCCCACACGGCTCGCCACGCGCCCGAGCGGGTTCAGCCGTGAGGTTCGGGACAGCCTCTAACAATGTGAACTCCATGCCAGTCCGTTCACAACTTCACGGGCTTTGAATCTTCCTCAAGAAATCTGTTTCTAAACAGCTGGGCCTAGCTTGAGCGCGATGGGATTGATTTAGTCAACTTTCCAGAGGCGGACTGAGTCGAAGACGATCTGGCAATTCGGACCGCCCTTGAACGTGAACCTCGGACCGAGTTTGTCCTTTTCGTTAATGATGGTGACCGTATCATGCTTGTAGGTCTTGCTGTTGCCGTTGACGCCGATCGTGATCTCGCCCTTTCGGTATTCAATGACCAGGTCGATCCATTCGCCGAGCTTCAATCCTGACCTGGGCTCGGCAAACGCAGGGCCATCCGGCAGCTTGATTCGATGGCCGCCTCCTTCCAGGTAGTTGAAGACGATCATGTGGTGGCCGATTTGAAAAACGGGCCTGCCGGGTGTGAGCTTGTCCGTCTCGAACTTGTACCGCATGTGACAGACAAACGCATCCGGGATCTTATTGAGGTGGACGACTGGCTCCAGGCCAAGGTGATGATCGCGATTGAGCACCTTCATCGCCTCTTCTTTGGATGTGAACTGAGCAGTCACAACCAGCTTCCCGTCCTTGATTTGCCTGTCTTTCTTCGGGGCGCCCCATCGCTCCCGGTTGTATTCCCCATCAAAGTCATCCGAGTAAATCAGCGTGCCACTCTCAATCAGCTGAGACTTGAAGTCCGGATCAGCTGCACGCGTGCAGGGGCACAGCCCGAAGAAAATGACGGCTGCGAGGGTGATCGCGTATTTCATGATTCAGGTTTCCTGATGTTTCATCAGTTACTTCGTCCGAAACGATTTGCTCTGCACGATGGAGTGAATGAGCTCGCTGACGGCGAACTCTTTGCTCCAGACCGAACTGAGGCATTGTCGGGATTGGCTTGGCTTCGTGCAGAATCGCTGAATCAGCCATTCACCTGGTTCGCGATTCCGGAACGGGTGGCTGAATTGGTCGCTGTTCGAGTGAGTCAAAGAATCGCATGTTCTTCCCGACGCGATCGAAATCGCCGAGATCGTCACGCATGCGATCAACCAGTGCCAACAGTCGCTGAACCACCTGGGGATACTGCTCTGACACATCGGTTGTTTCGCCCAGGTCATGCGCCAAGTCGACCAGGAACGGTTTCTCGAAGCCAACCCGATCTGCCGGGGCAATGTGTGTGTTGCGGCTAAATGGCGCCACTCCGACCGGTTCCTTCTCCCGTGGCAGATGCAGCTTCCACTTTCCCTGACGCACCGCCTGCAGATGCACCCGCAGGTAATAGAAGTACGCTTTATCTGGATTGGCCTCGTCGAACTCACCATGAAAGAGATGCCGAATGTCTTCGCCGTCGATAACGCGATCAGACGGAACCTCAGCACTCGCCAGAGCGGCAAACGTTGGCAACACGTCCATCGTCGTGGCGATGGAATTACACGTGGTATTGGCGGGCACTCGGCCAGGTCCCCAGAGAATCGTGGGTACACGGACGCCTCCTTCAAACGTCGAGACCTTTCCGCTTCGCAGTGGGCCGGCTGATCCACCATGATCGTCCGGCAGATGCCCGTCGGAGAGGTCTTTGTTCTTGATCAGCCACGGGCCGTTGTCGCTGGTGAACAGGACATACGTGTTCGCAGCCAAATTAAAATCGTTGATCGCATCCAGAATTCGGCCGACGTTGAAGTCGATTTCCTCAATCACGTCACCATACAAGCCACGCTTACTTTTCCCCTTGAATTTCGCCGACGCATCCAGACGTGTATGCGGCATCGTGTGAGGAACGTAGACAAAAAACGGCTGAGACTGGTTCTGCTTAATGAATGCGATCGCTTCATCGGTATAACGCTGAGTCAGCGTCGCCATGTCCGTCTTAGGTTCGATCAATTCTTCATTGCGATACAGATTCGCCTGGCGATCATTGCTGGTCGGCGTCCCGTAGAAGTAGTCGAACCCCTGGCGTGTTGGGAACAGGTCCATGAAGAATCCGGATTGGGCATGTTTTGCCAGATCCCATTTTCCAAAACAGGCGGTGGCATAACCTCTTGTCTTGAGCAATTCGGCGATGGTGATTTCGTCTTCGTGCAAAATAGGATGGATCTGTTTGGTGTTCCCCCGCTCGGCGACCCGCATTGGATAGCAGCCGGTCATCAATGCTGCTCGCGACGGGCCACAGATCGGCTGAGCATAAAAGCTCGTAAACTTCATTCCCTGCTCCGCCATAGCATCCAGCCGCGGCGTGCGAATTTCAGGCGATCCAAAGCAGCCGACATCCCCGTAGCCTTGATCGTCAGTGAAAATGATGACGAAGTTGGGGCTGGCGGGAGGAGCATCCACCGATTCCCCAGGCAGTTGCCTTACGGAGAGTACGAGCGCAATCACTGCCGTCAGAGACAGGTGCCTGCTGGTTGCCAGTATATTTCTCATTCTGCTCACCACATGCCGATATCGATGGACGACTTCTTTGTGAGAGATGCAGGATATTCAATGAGTACCATTGCGCCGAATTGAAAGTGGTCGAGGGTGATGTGTCCGGGCGGTTGTTGAATGGTCGACAATTTTGATGGCCTTTTCACTTCGTCCGGAACGATTTGCTCTGAACCAGTGCGTGGATGAACTCGCTGACGGCGAATTCGTTGCTCTTCGCCGAACTGACGACTTCGTTTGCCCGGTCTTCATCAGTGAAACCGAATGGGCGGCCCAGCGCATACTCAATCAGGTGTTCGGTGAAGCCGCGAGCGAAATCTTCTTCGCGGTCGGCGATGAGGTCGCGTAGTTCGTGGTAGTCGCCGAACTTCGGCCCGTTGTGGAATGCTCCTGAGGCGTCGATCGTCCTGGTCTTTCGCTTGCCGACTCCTCCGCCTCTGCTGTCTCTCGCCTGGTAACTGCCTTCAGTCCGCCACTTACCGGCGGCGTTGAAGTTCTCCAGGCCAAAGCCGATGGGGTCGATCTTGCGGTGGCAACTGGCGCACTGGGCTTCTTCCTGGTGTGCCAGGAGACGCTCTCGCGTTGTTAGGTTCTGACCTTCGAGACGCGAGATTTGGGGGACGTTAGGTGGCGCTGGCGGCGGCGGATCGTTCAAGAGGTGACGCAGGACCCAGGCTCCGCGTTCGACCGGGCTGCTGACGACGCCATCGCTGCCCATCGCGTGGATGGCGGCCATACCGAGTAATCCGCCTCGAGGCGAATCGGCGGGTAGTTTGATTTTGCGGAACTCGTCGCCCGTGACGCCTTCGATGCCGTAGTAGGTGGCGAGCAGGCCGTTGACGAACACGTAGTCGCTCTTCAGGAGTTTTCCCAGACGTCCGTCGTTGCGAGTTGTATGACCTGGTAACCCGACGCGTGAGCGAGGGATTTCAGTCGACTCGGTCCCTCGCTCACGCTTCGGGTTACCATTGGCGCGAAGCAGGTGGGCGAACGACTGATAGACCTCTTCGCGTGTGGCAGCTCGGGTGCTTTCATCAAAATCGCGGTGGAGGTTGACATCGAACTGGAAGAAATCGAGTCGCTCCATGTCCAGCCATTGGTGGACGAAGCCGGCTACGAATTCATCCGCACGTGGATCCGCAATCAGTCGATCAACCTGTTGTCGAAGTGTTTCCGGAAGATGCAGCTTGTTCTGTTCGGCGAGTTGGAGCAGTTCCGCATCCGGTGGTCCGCTCCAGAGAAAGTAGGAAAGCCGCACGGCGAGTTCGCGATCATTGAGCTGCCGTCGTTCAGCTTCGTCACCAGGTTCGAAGAGATAGAGGAATCCAGGCGAAGCAAGAATGACGCTGAGTGGCGTGCGAATTGCCTCGTCAAGCGAGTCGCCTACGTTGCGACGTGTTTCATAGATCGCGACGAGGCGATCGATGAAATCGGATTCCGGCGACACATCTCGGAAGGCCGACTCCGAAAACTCGGTGAGGATGGCGCAAGCGTCTTCCTGGTAACCCGCCCCGTTAGCGAGGGATGCAGACTTGCTCGTATCCGATGCGGTCCCTCGCTCACGCTTCGGGTTACCTGCATGTTTGGCAAGAATCGCCTGCAGCGGCGATTGCGTCGTTGGACTGTCAAACGGACCTTCCCATTCAACCCAGTCAATCCATAAAGCAGGAACAGGGCCCAGTCCGGTTTCCTCCCTGGCTGCGTTGTAGCGAGCAGTGTCGGTCTTCGGGTCACGCTTCTCCCGCAGGGCGAACTTGCGTGGGCCGTTATTGGAAAGCTGAATCGGTACTTCGATGGTCTGAGGCTTGGCCGTCGAACCAGTAATCTGAAACGTCGCCAGGTGCTGGAACTGGTCCACGTCCGGAACAGCTCTAAGATCGACAAAGTGACGTTCGCTCGGCGTGCCTTCGATGGCGCCGATGCGGAATCGCAGCTTGTAGTCACCGGGCGGCAGGGACTCGACAACGTGCTTAGTCTTTCGCCAACCCGAGGGATGTTCGGGAGGCAACGCGATGAACTCTTCCTTATTGACGTTGGATATGGTCAGAAATGATCCAGTTCTAGTGAGTGGATCATCAAGATACCGACGGTAAGTAGGGCCGTGCTCTTCGAACGAACGAATGCGGAATTTCGCTTCTTGTTCATCGGGGATGCCTTTTTGCGGCTTGCCAGTTTCCAGAAACGCTTTGGCCTGTTCATGGCCACCCTTGAAGTAGCCGTTGTACGTGCCACCAACCTTCACGTTGGCATGCTCCTCGACCTCACGACGCTGCTTCCAGGTTTCGCTGCTGATGGGACCTTCCAATTCCACCCAATCGACCCAGATGGCGGGCGGCGTGCCGTAACCGTTCTCGCGTTTATAGGCGTAGAATTCTCTGCTCAGGGCCTTCTTATTCGCCTCGGGTTGGCGTTCCTGAATGCCGAATTCGCGCGGCGTATTCGAGCCGATCACGAGTGTGGTCTCGATGATCTCCGGGTTGTCTTCCGTGCCTGTGACCTGGAGGCTGGCAAGCGGCTTGCTGGCGAAACCGGCAGGGACCTGGTTGACATGTTGGGGATGCCCAATCTCGATGAAGTGCCGAGAGGGATCGGAACCTTTCACCGCCCCGGCTCGAACCCGCAGCTTGTAGGTTCCTGGAGGAACATCTTCAGGCTTTGGTGTCACGTCGATGCGCTGGATCGCCCAGGCGAGTTTCAAGTACGTCCCACGATCGCTGTTCGGCAGTTCGAGGTAGTGTTTCATATAGGCATAAGTGCGACCGTACCCGCCCTGATAAGAAAACGAGGCAGCGTTCGCATCTCGGAAACCGAACTTCGTAGCGTCGGGGCCGCTCTTCAGAAGATCGGCATTCTGGTACAGCCTGATGTTGTCGGTCAGATCATCGAGTTTGTACTTCTCGCGAATCTGCTCGATAACCTTCTGGTTCTCTGGAGCCTGCGCAGCCTTATCAACTTCGGCTTTCCAGAGCAGATAGCGTTTGTACGTTTCCTCCATGGTCTCCACGTTCTTGCGACTCTGGACATTGACCGTCGTTTCCGGCTCGACGCGGAAGACTTGGGATGGCTGTTTCCGGGCGGCCTGACGCTCGAAGGCTTCATCGATCGCCTGGCGTCCCAGCTTGAGATACTGCTCGAACTGATCGCTGGAAATGAACTGCGATGCCCCCACGGTATCAAACGTTCCCGAACCGCCATCGGTGGGCAGTGAGTCGACGTCGACTTTCACGCCCGTCAACTGTTCGATGGTGTTCTGGTACTCGCGCCGGTTGAGCCGTCGCATCGTGATCCTGCCGCCTGAATCCGAAAGTGCCTGCCGTGCGGTGACCATGGTCTGCGCGAGATCATCCAGGAAGTCCGCCTTCTCCGTGTTGCTCGGCTGCTCAGAATCTTCCGGCGGCATTTCACCGGCGTTCATCGCGTTGAGCACTTTCTGCCAGAGTTCCGCCTGTTCGAGAGTGGTGATGCGGAACGAAAGTGTTTCCAGATCGACTTTGCCTTCCCGCGTCTCGGAGTCGTGACAGTCGAGGCAGTGTGCTTTGAAGAACGCTTGGTGTTTCTCCGGAAGGCGCGCTTCTGGCGGAGCGGCTTGCGCGAGAGAAGAAAGCGAGAAAGCCGCGACGCAGGTTATGTATATGAAGTGCTTCATGGTTCGTTTGTGCTTGCTTTTGGTAACCCGACGCGTAAGCGAGGAATCGTCCGCATTGGTCTGGAGTTGCGATCCCTCGCTCACGCTTCGGGTTTCCTGTCCTGGGCGTCCACAACGTAGATGACGACTGTCTCCAGATCGCCGTCCGTGTATACCCATCGAATACTTCCTCGCTCCGCCCACCATTTGTCTCTGGTGTTGTCGAATGACTTCAGACGCCGTGTTGCATACGCCTTCAAGTCGCTGCGTATCTTCTTAGGCGGCGTCTCGTCGGGAGAAACGACAGCGTGAACGTGATTCGATCGACAGTTGACCGCGTGCAAATGCCAGCCACGGTGCTGGCATGTCTCCTTTATCTGGTCTTCAACGGCTTGACGTTGATCTGGGGTAAGACGAACCGCATCTTCGCTCATCCTCGACTCACAGTCCGCCTCTAGATCGCGACTCGGGAGCTGCCAGCCGTGCTTGTATTCAACCCAGCCACGAGCATCGCCCGGCAACCATGTGCCGTACGTCACCCATGTCAGAAAGAAAGCGATAGGATCGTCGGAATTCATAAATCAACGTGTAGTCATTAGGGGTATCTGTTATATCGTTGATAACCCGACGCGTGAGCGAGGGACGGGTCGCCTGTCATCCCTCGCTTACGCGTCGGGTTACCTGGTGAGGTCACGCCTGCAGTTCCTTCACGACGCCGGTGCTGTCGCCGTGTCGTTCGGCGTTGATGCCGAGACCCTGCAGCATCGTCAGCCACACATTGCACAGCGGTGTGTCCTTCGGCAGGACGAGGTGCTGGCCCAGCTTCAGGTTGGCTCCGCCGCCGGTGAGAACCGTTGGGCAATTGGTCAGGTAATGGATGGAGCTGATGTTCGACCCGAAGGCTACGGCGGTGTGGTCGAAGAGGCTTGATCCGTCGGCTTCCTTCGTGGCCTTGAGTTTGTCGATCAGGCGGGCCAGCAGTTCGCTGTGAGCCCTGTCGCGAATTTTGGATGCTTCCATACGTTCGCCGGGCGAGTAATGGCTCACATTGTGAGAGCTGGGTTTAAGATCGAGACTCTGCAGCAGGCTCTGACCGGGCATGCGATAGCTTAGTACGCGAGTGCTGTCCGTCTGCAACGCGGCGACGATGAGATCCTGCATGATCTCGATCTCGGCCATCCCCTTCAGGCCGGGTTCCGGTTCGTCGAAGGGAGACTTGGCTTTGGGGACGTCGAGCCAGGCTTCGTCCTTTTTAAGTCGCGTCTCGATGTCACGGATGCCCTGAAAGTATTCGTCAAGCTTCTCGGTGTCGGTTCTAGAGAGGCCACGCTGCACATGCTTGGCCTGGGTGAGAACGGCATCCAGCACGCTACGGTTCTCGGCGATGGCAGCCTGCCGTTGTTTCAGGGGCATGTCATCCGCAGAGAAGAGCTTGTGGAAAACTTGAACCGGGTCGTCCTGACCGGCGACGGGTTTGCCACGCTGATCCCATGCCAGGGAAAGCCCAGGACCGTGACCCTCCAGGCTGGAACCGTTGAGCTGGACCGAAGAGAAGCGAGTGTCCTGTCCCAGATGTTGTGCGACGACCTGGTCGGCCGAGATGCTGTTGGCCATATTCTGGCCCGGCACGGAATAGCGATTGGCTCCGGTGAGCCAGAACGTGCTGCCCCAGTGCGCTTCGTTGGTGTACTGGTTCGCGCATCCCTGCACGACAGTGATATCGGACTGGTGACGAGCCAGCGGCGAGAGCCCCTCGGAGAGTTCGTAGTCGCTGCCGGTGCGGGCCACATCCGGAAACCAGGTCTCTTTGGTCACACCAAAGCCAATACTAAGAAAGACGCAGCGTTTGGATGGCTTCGCGGGTGACGCTTCCGCAGCCGAAGCAAAGCGGCGAAAGCCGATCGACTCAAGCGCGGGCAAAGCGATCAACGCGCCCGCTCTGCGAAGGATGTGACGTCGGTTGAATTGTGTTTTCATCGTATGATCTCCGTAGCCTGACTCTCCGAGTCGGGCCATATATGCCCGACTCGGAGAGTCAGGCTACAAGTTACGTTATCCGCTTCTGGGTGTCTTATTTATTCTACTTCGACTCGTGCTCGATGGGCAGCAGTTGCAGAGCGTCCAGAATCACGAATCCGATGGTGTTGGAATTGGTGATCTGAATGACCGTCTCTGTGTCTGCCACAAGATCCACCGTGTCGATCGGACGAAAGTGTTTGCCTTTGGGAAGTGAAACGGTATGGTCGACCACGAAGTCTTTGCGTTGAGATCCCGAAGAGACACCTACGGGGACATTCTTCGCTCGGGTTTCATGAGCCGAGTAAGCCATCGCGTTTTGCTTTTCTTTTCGCTTTGTCGTCGGGAGTTGGCTCATCGGTAACTCTTACTTTCCCCTTCAACGCTGACGGTACGGTTACCTTCTTGCCTCGGATATCGAGTTGCTTCACGATTTCGATTTGTTTGTCGATCTGTCCGGGCTCAGCCGCGTTCCCACTAGGAATGAACTCTCCAAAAGGACGGCCAATCACTTCGAGGTCTTGTTGCATGAGATCACGCAACTCTTTTATGCGAGTGGCCTGAGCCTTTTTGTAGGCCAGGTTCTTCATTTCCTTCGGGTCCCTCGTCAGGTCGTAGAGTTGATCTTCGTCGAAGAAACCGGAGCGATCTGCTCCTCGCACTCCGATGCCCATACGTCCGATATAGGACATGGCTCGCGGTAAGTTCTGTGGCGAGGCTTTCTTAATGGCGGCGATCTGTTCTTTGGTGTAGCGGACGGCGATGTAGGACCAATCTTTTGTGACCGTTGCTCGCGCAGTTCCCATTTCGAGATAAAGATGATTTCGCCAATTGTTGGCTTTTCCGTTTTTGAAAAGAGGCGTAAGGCTCTGTCCGTCGATCCGGTAAGATTCCGGTTTCTCCACCTGCCCCAGTTCGAAGAAAGTGGGGACGAGGTCGATATTCTGCACGAGTTCATCACACACCTGCCCCGCGGTGATTCCTTTGGGCCAACGCATGATCATCGGCACTTGGCAAGCACCGTGTGAAAAGAGGGATGCTTTGCCATCGCGACCGTGATCCGGCGCAAAAATCACCAGCGTGTTGTCGTCGATTCCGAGTTCCTTGAGCTTCCGGAGAATCGCTCCGAGCGAATCGTCGATCCACGCTTCACCAGCCACATGGCTGTCGGGATCGAAACCTTTGTCAGCGATGGTCTTGAGAAGCTCCGCGCGCGGCGTCATGACTTCTGGAAGACTTCGGGCTTCTCCCTCTCCGGTGATGAGCGGGTGATCCATGGATTTTCGCCAGGACTTATCCGGCCCGTGCAGCAGGGTACTGCAAAGATGAAGATAGAATGGGCCGTCCTTGTTCTCTTCAATGAATTCAAGAGATGCCACCGTCGTCCACTCTGGATTGTGCATGGAGTAGGGCTGATGCACGTTTTCCGGGTAGACGTTCTTCGTCCAGGAAAAGCCCAGCGTTGCGAGGTAACGACGCATCCAGCGTTCGTTGTGCTTGAACTGCGCCGAGGTTTCAGATCCGGGCTTCGCGTCTTTGGGAATGTCGAGCCATTTATCTTTGCCTTTGTAGAACTCCGGAAAGTCTAATTTCGATGTGAGGTGAAACTTCCCAACGAACCCTGTGGTATATCCAGCTTCACGAAGAACATTTCCGACGTTCATGTTGTCGCGTTCCAGTGCGACATTGAAATTGGGAAGCCCCTGATTCTCTTTCCCGCCGACCGCTTCGGGGTACAGCTTGCTATGCGAGTTACCAGCAAACCGACCGGTGAGGAAGCTGTATCGAGATGGAGTGCAAACCGAGCTGCTGACGTAGGCGCGAGTGAACTTCATTCATTCCGCTGCCATACGGTTGAGATTGGGAGTGTAGGTATCGCCCCCAAAAGCCGCGATGCTCGATGGGTTCTGATCGTCGATCAAAAACATGATGATGTTCGGTCGCTCCGCCTGAGCGAAGGTGGCAACCATTGCCGACAAACAGAAGATCGAAAATGAACTAAAGGTTTTCATGGTGAGATTTTCGGATAATTGTAGCCTGACTCTCCGAGTCGGGCATGGGAAGCACCCGACTCGGAGAGTCAGGCTACGACAACACGAAATTGCTTTTCGGACGCGCCCTTCGTTTGGCTGCTTTTCTTTGCTTCGCGTGCTTTGATGCGTGCGGCTTTCCTTTTGGCGCTCCCCGCGATTTTACGTACCGGTATCGAAGCCGATTGACCTGACCTTCACCCAATCACCCTCGGTGCCCGATGGTATCGGGTCAAAACGGATGCGCGTGATGCCTCCCCGGTAGTCCTCGGCGGACGACAAGTCGACCTCGTATCGGCGAAACTGCTCGTCGGGCTGAATGGGAAACGACACTGCATCGGTCGCGGCTGGAGCTGATTGCCCAAGCCGCTGCCAATACACCGTTGCACTCCGGTGTTTGGTCTTGAACGCGGCCTCGATTATCAGGATCGGCGCATCTTCCGCCCGCACATAGGTGTACGGGCTGATGAGTTGTGGATCGTCCTGATCGAGTTGCGCATGAAGATGCCCGCTGATCGGCCAGCCATGATCCGTTGCGTTGCGGTAGTGCCAGCCCTGGCGGTCCGTTTTAAATGTCCACACGGGCGGTTGTTTGGAACGAACCGAAACCGCTCTTGCGCGAATCTCTTTCAAGCTGCCAACGACGATTTCGTAACGAAACTCGTAGGCAATGTTGTGGTCCAGGATTTCGGTCCCTTGTCCTGCTACGTAACTGGTACTGTTGCCGAAGGTGTCGTTCGAGCCCGGACGTCCAGCAAATCCGCCAGTGAAATGCACTCGCCCCGGAGTGATCAGCCCAAGTCCGCGGCCATCGGTGTCCAGCATTGCGGACCAGTTCTCTGTGCCGAGCCAAAACGACCAGGGATGCTTACCGACGGGTTTCGGCACAGCGGACACCGCGTCGCCGGTGAAAGGACGATCGCCCGTGTAGCTGACAACACGATGAAACGCTGCGTTTGCGTAGACAGCGGGGAGTTCCTGAAGTCGTGCTGTGTATTGTTTCCGGTCGGTACGGGCGCCGTTCAATCGGGCACGAGCTTTCAGAACGGCACCGTCGAGTTCCAGCCAGGACTCGAACGTGCAATCTCCCGGCACGTTGTCGAGAGGCCACTGCATAGGTTGCGTTTTCACATACAGCGTGCGGCCATTGTTCTTGTGAGCAATAACTCCAGAGCGGTTGTCGAAATCGTCGCCCGACTGAATCGGATTCCAGCCAATGTGCTCCCAGTGCTTTGAAGGACGCTTCCCTTCGGCTTCAAATGGCACAGGGCCGGAAAAGAACGAGAGCTGTATCTGTCGACCGAGGTCGAAGTTGTTGACGAGATTGTCTCCATCGGCGGGCGCGAGGAAGACGATTGCCCCGCCACGATTCAGATCCACGCCAACCTTCACTACCCCGTTGTCGAGATAACTCATCTTCGCATCATGCGGAGTCTGACCAGACGGTACGTCGGCGGCGCATGCCATTGCGCACATCGTCGTGAGCGCCAACAGCCACAGGATGCTTGGTCTGTCTTTGGCAGGGAACCTGTGAATCATGATCCTTGGCAGCTTGTCTATCATGCGAGCTTCATTGCTTCTTGCGTTTCGGAGCAACGGGCGCAAACTTGCCCGCCTGACGCTCACTCGGAACATACCATTTATCCAACAATGAGCTCAGCTCGTTGACCAACTCCGGGTTATCAGCAGCGAGATTTTTCTCCTCACGGGGATCGTTTTTCAGATCGAAGAGCTGAGGTTCAGCGCTCTGAGGCGGATACTTCATCTTTCCGGGCGCTCCGTCGTAGGTCAGCAAGAGCTTGTCATGGCCGCGGATCACCCAACGATACAGGAGCGATGCCTGAGGGTTCTGGATGTCGGCAATGTCGTGAGCGAATGATTCGCCGAACAACGCATCTCGCTCGATCGCTCTTCCTGACTTCAGTTCCGGTAAAAGGTTGAGTCCGGGAAAGTCATGCGGCGCGGTTGCTCCAGCGGCTGCCAGAATGGTCGGGACGAAATCAATCGAGGAACAAAGTTCAGGGCGATCAGCCGGCTGGATCGTTCCCGGCCAGCGGAACATAAGTGGCGTTCGTGTGCCGTGTTCATTCGGGCTGCGTTTGGTGTAGACGCCGGTCAGAAAACGTAGCGCCGGGCGGGGAGTGGCCGTCGGCTGAAAAACGGAGCGCCCAGATGATCACTTGCAGGAGTCATTTCAGACTTTCGGAATTTCCGAAATCGTCTGGATTGACTTGCTGCAGGAGACAAGGGTGTTCACCGACATGGATCAGTGGATTGAGATTCGCCGTCGCGTTCTGAACGGCGAACTGAGTAAACGAGCCGCGTGTGTCGAGTATGGCATTCACTGGGACACGCTGACGAAGATTCTG
>JADHNX010000048.1 GCA_016779365.1 Planctomycetaceae bacterium | reverse complement strand
GGTCTGCGCACCGACGCGAGCCGAGTTTCTCACTGGACGTTACCACTTCCGCACCGGCGTAAGTGGCGTCAGCGAAGGAGCCGGGCGGCTAAATCCGGACGAAACGACTCTGGCCGATCTGTTCCATGCGGCAGGCTATGCGACGGGTGTTTTCGGGAAGTGGCATAACGGCACGCAATCGCCCTATCACCCACTCGATCGCGGATTCGATGAATTCTACGGATTCACGTCGGGACACTGGGGGCACTACTTCAGCCCGCCTCTCGACCATAACCGGTCGCGAGTCAAGGGGAACGGGTACCTTACAAACGACCTCACCGATCACGCGCTGACTTTTATCGACGAGCATCGCAACGAGCCATTTCTCTGTTACGTTCCGTTCAACACGCCGCATTCGCCGTTCTATGTCGAGGACGAGTTTTACAGAAAGTTCGACGGCCTCAATCCGGCGCTGAGGAATCGCGACCCGGAGAAGGAAGATCTACCCGCAACTCGCGCGGCTTTGGCGATGTGTGAGAATATTGACTGGAACGTCGGGCGAGTCCTGAAAAAGCTCGATGCACTCGGGCTGCGTGAGAATACGATTGTCGTCTACTTCTCCGACAATGGACCGAACAGCTTTCGCTGGAACGGCGGGATGAAAGGAAAGAAGGGAACCGTCGACGAAGGTGGGCTGCGATCTCCGTTTCTGATTCGCTGGCCGGGACAAATCTCTGCCGGGCGAACGGTTACCGCAGTCGCTGGGGCTATCGACTTGTTACCCACGCTGGCTGCGCTCACTCAAATTTCATCCGAGACAGCGAAGCCAATCGACGGACGTAGTTTTGCTGACCTGCTGCTCGACGACCGGAAACTGCCTGATGAATCGGTTGTCGACTGGCCGGATCGCCGGCTTTTCAGCGTCTGGGGAAAGCGAGTGACCGTGCGAACCTCGCGGTTCCGCCTTGATGAGCGGGGCGCGTTGTTTGACATTCAGAAAGATCGTGGACAGCACCACGACATTGCGAAGCAGCATCCCGATCTTGCCAGAATGCTGCGTGAAGCTGTTGCGGCGCACCGCGCGGACGCGGTAGAGCACTTCGCTGCCAACGCCGACCGACCGTTTACAGTGGGATACGCCGAATCGACCACGCTTCCAGCCCGCGATGGTATTCCTCATGGCACCATCCGGCGAAGTTCGAAGGCACCGAACAATTCTTTCTTTGTTAACTGGACTCGTGACGACGACTCCGTCACCTGGGATATCAAAGTGGGGATGCCTGGGCGGTATCGGGCGACAGTCTTCTACACTTGTCCCGAGCCAAACGTCGGGGCGATTGTTCGAATTGCATGTAATAAGTCGAGCACGGAAACCACCGTGACGGATGCCTTCGATCCGCCCCTCTGGGATAAATCAAAGGAACGCGTCGCCGAGTCGCATTACTTCGTGAAAGATTTCAAGCCGCTGGAACTCGGAGTGCTGACGCTGAAGCAAGGCCGCGACACGCTGACACTGACGTCACCAGAACTGGTCGGTGGACGCGGCATTGATGTGTATTCAGTCGTGCTTCAAAGGGTCGCAGTCAGATAGTCCGCGAGACCGTCATGATGTCGTGTCGAAAGCCTAAAGTTCAGGAGAGTCGAATCGCCCATCAGCGACACACAGTTGACCAGCCGGCAGAGTGACTCGGCTGGCCGGGCACGCTTGTGACATCGCTTTACTTCGGCGATTCAGCGGAAACGTACTTCACAAGTTCCCGCAGCGCGACGACCTTGCATTTCTTGTCTGCCAGGTGTTTCAGATACCGTTCGAACTTATCAGGAGTCGTTGACACCCAGGGATGCGGGGCATCCGGAATTCCGTGAAAGGTCATGACGGCAATTTTTCCGTCCTGCGCCATCTCCGTCGCCAGGACAAACTCCTCGAACGTACTGTCTGGTTTGCCGTCGAAAGCCTGAGGCATCAACAGCGCGTTATCCTTCGCCGGATCGAATGCTCTGGCACCACCGGCTCGCGCAAATCGATAGCCTCTGTCCTTCAGAACTTTGACCGCGATGTCACTGGTGGCGTATCCCGGATAGCAGAAACTGATGGGTTTGGGGATTCCGTGTTTTACGCATTGGTCCTCGATGTACTCCACATCGGAGTCGATTTCCCCAGCAGTCTGACGGCTGACTGCGGTATGCCGTCGAGTGTGATTGCCAATCTCGAACCCGGCTTTGTGCAGTTGGCTGATCTGCTCCCAGGTCATGTAGTCTTTTTTGTTCGTCGCGAAGTTGAAGCCCTCGGTGATGAAGAACGTGGCGCCAAAGCCGTACTTCTTCAGAAGCGGCCCCACGTGCGTCGCATGAGTGATTGCCGAATCGTCAAAAGTCAGGACAACGAGCTTGTCGGGAACCGGAACTGCGGCCGTCTGGCTCGACGCGTCGTCCGACGCTGTAACATCGGCGGGGCGTTTGTCTGCAGAAACCTGATGCGTGCTGGAAAAAGCGAGTAGAAGAAGGCTTGCCATCACGACCAGCGATATTCGTCCTGAATTCATGAAGGACTCTTTCAGGTTTCAGTGACAAGTTAGTACGGACACGTTCCCTGCTGCAGATTATTTGCGCGAGTGCTCGGCGTCTCATTTTAGTCCGCGTCGGATCAGCAGCGCGTCGATTGATGGTTTCTGTCTGCGCCAGGTCGTGTACGACGTCATGGGATCTCTGCTGCTGCCTCGGGAAAGCACTTCATTACGAAAGCGGCTGCCGTTCTCAAATGTTGCGCCACCATTGGATTTCATAAAGGCAAAGGCGTCAGCGGCCAGGACTTCGCTCCAGATATAGGCGTAATAGGCGGCTGAGTATCCGCCTCCCCAGATGTGAGCGAAATACGCCGTGCGATAACGAGGAGGCACGGCGGCGATGTCAATCCCATACTTCTTCAATGTTGCCGCTTCGAATGCTTCGATGTCGTCCGGAATCTCATCCGCTGACAATGTGTGCCACTCCAGATCCAGAATTGCCGCTGAAAGATACTCAAGCGTGTCAAATCCCTGGTTGAACCTGCTGGCCTGAATGACCTTATTCAGAAGCTCTGTCGGAATTGGCTCGCCGGATTCGTGGTGCCGGGCATAGTTGCGAAGAATGTCTGGTTGAATGGCCCAGTCTTCCTCGAACGTTGACGGGAATTCAACGAAGTCACGAGGCGTTGCCGTGCCAGCGACGGACGGATAGGTCACATCAGAAAACAGACCATGCACGGCGTGCCCCATCTCGTGGAACATCGTGGTGGCATTGTCAAAACTGATCAGAGCCGGTTTTCCATCGGCCGGTTTGGGATTGTTCAACACATTGACGATGACCGGCTTTTGATTCAGCAGGGAAGATTGCCTGACGAAGGAACTCATCCACGCGCCACCGCGTTTGGCATCGCGACTGAAGAAATCTATGTAGTACAGGCCAATCTGCGACCCATCGGCGTCCAGCACGTCGAACACGCGAACTTCCCGGTGATAAACGGGCAGATCATTTCGTTCGTGAAACTCGATGCCGAACAGTTTCTTCATGGTGAAGAAAACGCCTTTTTCGAGAACGTTGTTCATTTCGAAATACGGTTTAACCTGCGCTTCGTCGACGTCAAACCGGGCTTTGCGAACTTTCTCGGCGAAGTATTCCCAGTCCCACGGCTCCAGCTCGTGAGTGGCGCCGAGTTCTTTGATCATGGCTCGCAGATCATCCGCTTCCTCGTTCACTCGCGCGACGACTCCTGGCACAAGATCGGTCAGCATCTTCCGAGCCGCATCTGGCGTTCTGGCCATCTGATTCTGCAGCTTGTAGGCCGCGTGGTTTTCGAAGCCCAGCAGCTTTGCGCGTTCCGCTCGCAACTGCGCGATTTCCAGAACGAGCCCTCGATTATCAACTCCACCGTTCTGCCCGAGGGCTCGGTTGGCTGAAGCTTCCCAGAGACGACGTCGCAGTTCGCGGTTATTCAACGACTTCAGCATCGGCACGCGTGTCGTATTGGTAATCTCCAGGACAAACTTGCCGTCGTTGCCTCGTTCCTTTGCCTTTTCCGCCGCCGCTGCAATCTGCGACTCAGACAGTCCGTCCAGTTCGGCGACATCGTCCACGATCACAGATCGTTCTTTCGTCGCAGCGAGCAGGTTGTCTCTGAACTCTGTCTGCAATTTTGATAACTGCTCGTTCAAAGAACGAACACGGTTTTGCTGATCTTCCTGGAGCCTGGCTCCGGCCCGTACGAAGTCCTCGTAGTGGTGTCGGAGGACTTCCTGCTGTTCGCCGGTCAGTTTCAGCGACTCTCGCGATTCGTACAGCGTTTCGACTCGTTTAAAGAGTTGTCGGTTGAGGTGGATGTTGTCCGAATGGGCAGCGAGAAGTGGTGCAACTTCCTTCTGCGTTTTCTGCAGGAATTCGTTCGTGTTGGAAGATGTCAGGTTCGAAAATACCTGCTCTACACGAGTCAGCAACGCTCCCGATTTTTCGATCGCGACAATGGTGTTTTCGAAGGTGGGAGCGTCTGGCAAACTCGCGATCGCTTTGATCTCGTCCAGTTGCTGCCTGATGCCCGCCATGAATGCCGGCAGGTAATGCTCGACTCGGATTGTGTCAAAAGCCGGGGCCTGCAAAGCCAGCCTGCTGGGGGCCGCAAACGGATTGTCGGCCGGCAGCTCCGACTGGCTGCTTTGTTTGTCATCTCCCGTGCGAACGTCTTTCAACTGAGCCCCCTGAAACGCGAAAACTGTTTCCTTGCTGTAACCAGCGACGCATGAAACCAGCAACACACCAATGACTAACCTGCACATCGAAAGTCCTCACAATGGTCCGACGAAGAGTACGCAGTGAGGATAGCGTTCCACCAAACGGAAGCCAGCCAGCAGCCAGTCACCCGCCACGGTGATGCGACAAAGTTGTGAGTCGTCGAAGCAGGGGATTTATTCCAGACACGTTTCTGTCTGGACTGTAGACTGGGCGGCGCACGGCGTAGTTCCAGTCCGCAATCAAACTCACGCCGTCAACGACGCGGCCAGAACAAGACGATATTCACGTGTGGGAGACTCTTCGTGGCTGACAACTTTTCAGACGACGAACTGCTGGCGTTTCTGGATGAGCAGCTTCCTGTTCAACGAGCCTCTTCGCTCGAAGTCGTTCTCCGAGATTCGTCCGACATGCGGCAGCGGCTCGCCGCTTTGATCCGGCGTCGCGATCAGGGTGGGCATACGATCGGTGAAATCTGGCGACGGAATCGGTTGAGCTGCCCGACGCGAACAACGCTCGGCAGCCATCTGCTCGGAGTTCTGGACGACTCGCTGAGCGGGTATGTCGAATTTCACCTGAAGACAATCGGCTGTCGACTGTGCAACGCGGTCGTTACCGAACTCGAAGAATCCCGCCAGCCAGGACCGACCGCCACCGACCGACGACAACGGTATTTCGAATCGTCGGCCGGGATGCTGCGAAGAGACGAATAAAGCGATTTCCGCATTCCGGCAAAGTCGCAATTGACAACTTAGGCAGCCTGCTTAGAATGCAAAACGTCTCTCTTCTCTCTCCCCACACCCAACGATTTATCGTTAGGTTTGGGCGGAAAGCATGGCGGTCTCCTGCGGGAGGTCGCCATGCGTTCCATTTTCTGGCGTTCTCTCAATTGAAGATCCACCCTGATGGGTTGTGTCTTTCGTCAGAATGTTTGAGTCATCTGGCCGCTGGTCAGTGCTCAACCCATCCGTGCGATGTGCTTGTCGTCGGGTGTCCTCACTCGCTGAAACTCTGGTTCAGATTCCATGTTTCAGTTTACGAGTAAGGAAAAGCCCCGTGTCCCAGCCGAGAGAATCGTTGACCACCTGCGTCGCTTCCGCCACTGGCCCTGCCACGACACTTCTAAGCTGTGCCCGGCAGTTGGAAGAATCCGGCTTGATGGGCGCGGCCCGAAATGCTTATCTGGCAGCCGCTCTTGCAGACGAAACCCCAAACGGTCGCGTCGAGCTGGCAGGATTCCAGTTTCGTTCTGAGTGCTTCGACGAAGCTGCCTGCGAGTACGAATCGCTGCTCGGACTGGCTGCAGAAACCAGGGATGCTCGGCTGGCCGAAATCGCTCGCCACAATCTGGCAGCCGTGTTGAGAAGAACGGGACAGTCCGCTCGCGCGATGACGCTTCAGGGCCGAGCCAGTGAAGAAACGCTTTCGGCCCGCGGCGAACTTGAACCAGCCGATCTGACCGGTCGCGCTCTGGACGCGATTGACCAGAGTGACTTTGAGCTGGCGGAGAATCTGCTGCTCAGGTCGCTCGCCGTCGAAAAGGCACAGGGCAACCTCGCCGGACAGGCAACAGACTGTGCCAATCTGGGATCGCTGGCCCTCTTACGCGGCGACAACGCTGTCGGCATTCGATTTCTCGCGCGAGCCTACCATCTGCATCGAAAGCTGAATGACCGACTCAATGCGGGAACCGACCTGCTGAATCTTGCCGAAGCCTTTCAGAATGCCAGCCGCTGGTCTCTCACCAGCCGTTGTCTGCGACGAGCGATCTCACAGTTCGAATCCTGCGACGCCGAACGTTCGCTGAACACCGCACGCACCCGACTGCGAGAAGTCCAGCAGGTTCAAGGCGTTTTCAAACGCGACCCGCTGCTGAATTGACTTCCCACCGTCGTTTCTTAGCTTTCACAGAGTCGACGATGCGAACCGCTACTTCACCTAAGGGACGTGTTCAGAATAACTTCCGGATTTGACAATGCTGAATTTCACCACGAAACAGGGAAGTTATTTCAGACACATTCCTAACATCCGCTCTGCAGGAATCATCTCAGATGTCCGACGAAATCTGGAAGGTGCGAGTCACCAAAGATCATCTGGTCTTCAGCGCCGCTCACTTCATCACGTTCAACGGAAATATTTGCGAGCGTCTGCACGGTCACAACTGGCGGGTGGCGGTTGAGCTGACGGGGCCGCTTGATCGCAACTCGTACGTGTTTGACTTCATCGCGCTGCGAGACACACTGCAAGGCATCGTCAACGAGCTGGATCATCACGTCCTGCTGCCGACTCAGCACCCAACAATCAAGGTCAACGAATCGGAACGCGAGGTCGAAGTCACGTTCGAAGACCGGCGTTGGGTCTTCCCGCGCGAAGATTGCGTTCTGCTGCCGGTTGCAAACACGACAGCAGAACTGATAGCTCGCTGGATCGGCGAACGACTTCGACCGACGATCGAAAATCACTCCGAAGCCGACGTCTCGATGATCCAGATCGAAGTCGAAGAGAACTTCGGACAGTGGGCCATCTGCCAGATCCCGCTCGGCAGATAACTCGCAAAATTGCTCACTGACCAAAGTACCTCGGGCCGCTTATTGCGGATTGACCGTCGCCTGACGCAGGTTGGTTGAGACTGATGACAAGTCACCGCTCGCGCTCAGAGCGTCCAGACCGCCGTCGTCGAAGAACTGCTGCAGCTCCAGAATTGCCGGTCCCATCAGGAACCCGAAAACGGCCGGCATCATGAAAAGAACAGTCGGGAACATGAGCCGGAACGCGGCTTTGTTGGCCTTTTCGTCGGTACGCTGACGAAGACTTTCGCGCATCGTGTTACTGTACTCGGTCAGCGCGTCCGAGACATTCGTCCCCATCCGCTCCGACTGATTCAGCAACGAAACGAACGAGTCCACTTCGGGCACGTCGACGCGGTCAGCAAAGTTGTCGAGAGAAATCTGAAGGTTGCCGACTTCCGCCTGATGCACAACGATCATCAGTTCCGTCGCCAGAGCCGGATAAACCGGCTGAAGGTCTCGCGAGATTCGCTTCAGTGAATCGGGAATGGTCAGCCCCTGGCTCACGCACATGTTGAGCATGTCGAGCATGTCCGGCATGGCACGCTCCAGCTGGCTCGTTCGTTCAGTCGCTTTGTTCTGCAGAAAGATTCGCGGAACAGCCCAGACCAGCCCTGCCACCGCAATCGTGCCGAGCATCGCAAAGATCTCAAACCGTTGCGGTACAAGAATGACAGCGGCCCCGCCAAGAAAGAAGACGCCGAACAACATCATGAACCGGATAGCCTGAAGGTTCTGCATCGCGTGCGGCTGATGATAGCCTGCTCGCGTCAGTTCTTTGTTGGTTCGTTCGATGTCTGGCGAAGGCATGACTGCCGACAGCGCCGAGGTCGCCGGTCCGAAGACGTAGTCAGAACCATCGTTCGATGGAACCTGGTCCGGCCTCAGCATCGGCAGGCTGTTGGCTTCTTCGAAATCATTGGTCGGGTTTCCAAAAAGTTTCTGCCCGGCCCAGCTCACCTCGTAAGCCTGATTGGCGGGTGGCTGCCAGACTTCGGCCTCGGGCGGCGACCACGCCATGAAACGATCGGCCTGAAGAACTTCCGCGCTGGTGGTCGTTGTCTCTTTTGAAGGTGACTTCGGCTCGGCGGTTTCCGTCGATGCACCTGTCGATATCCCAACTGAAGCGGACGATTCAACGGCGGCGACAGATGGTCCTGCAATTGTCGATGCTGCTGCGTCTTTAGTCGGACGCTGAAGCTCGGCCTGCGACTGACGGATGGCGTCTTCGTATTCAGCTTCTCGAATCTGAGCTTCGTCGCGCTGACGTTGACGCCAGCGGCGCACTCGATTGATCAACAAAGTCAAAACGAGCGATGCGGCCAGCGTGAAGAAAACCAGGAACAGTGTCTGAGTTGAGATATTCATCAAATTGCCTCAAGCAGGAGCTGACTCGTTCGTCGTCTGTCAACTTGTCGCTGAGCCGAACGGCTCGTTGTCCATTTTTAGCGTCAAGCGACCGGCATCAGCTGCGCTGGCTGTTTTGCAGAATTCGCAGAATGAACATTGAACCAAAGATTTCCATCGCGATTGAACCGAGCGTTACCTTTCGGCCAATATCCGATGCCATCAGCTTTTGAACGTACAGCGGATCACGGATCGAGAAGAAGATCACGATACACACCGGCAAAGCGAGCATCAGGACAGCCGTTGCGCGACTTCCTGTTGTGGCGGCTCGAAGTCGACCCAGAAACAGCAGACGGTCGCGGATTGTCTGAGACAATCGTTCGAGCACGCTCACCAGGTCGCCCCCGGTCATCTGATGAACCGACAGCGCCGTCACCAGAATGTTCAACGTCACAAGCCCCGTTCGATACGGCAGCTCCTTGATCGCCGCCGTCATGTCCTCGCCCATTTTCATGCGACGAGAGCATTCCTGAAGTTCGTTACCCAGTGGAGCAGACGTGTCGTTTCCGACCAGCTCCCAGCACTGTTCGATACTCCGTCCGGTTTTTGCGGCACGAGCCAGTTCGTCGATCATCGCCGGCAACTGAGCCATCATTTGCTTCTGCCGTCGCTGCCGCATCACCACAGCCGTGAGGACCGGAGCTGCAAACCCGATGGTGCCGAGCATCATGGCCGACAACAGATTTTCCTGCACAATGAAAATCAGTCCGCCGAGCGACATGCCACATAACGTGCACAGGAAAAGCATGACCGAAGGTCCGACGCCAATCCCGGACTGAATCATCAGCGTGTCGAACCAGTAGTTGATCGAGTTGCCAACGCCCTCGTCTTCGCGCGTTCCGAACAGCTCCTGATCCCGGAGAATCTCCGCGAATGCAGGCAATGGCTCAATCGGCGAGTTGGCAAATCCAGTTGACATGGCGACTTTCCTGAAACTTATTGACTTCTAACGGTGGCCCCGAGTTTGCTTTTCGTACGTCGAATCAGGACTTCCGTGACGTTCGAGCCTGCAGCTCCCGAGCATCGAACATCTCACTTGGCAGGTCGAAGCCGGACGCAGCCAGCCGCTTCAGCACGGCGGGTTCGTGGCCCGTCGCGAAGAACGAACCGATCGCGCGACCGTTTGGATCGACCCCCTGCATTCGGTAAACGAAAATGTCTTCGATAATGTAGACGCCGTTGCGGACGCCGCAGATTTCCGAAACGCGAGTCACTTTTCGTTCGCCGGTACTCAGACGCGACATGTGCACCAGAATCTGCACCGCCGAAGCGATGTATTGACGAGCGACCGCTGTCGGCAGCTCAACACCGGACAACGCAATCATCATTTCCAGTCGGTCGAGAGCGTCACGCGTATCGTTTGCGTGGAGCGTGCTCATCGAACCATCATGGCCGGTGTTCATTGCCTGGAGCATTTCCAGAACTTCGCCGCCGCGAGATTCGCCGACGATAATTCGGTCAGGTCGCATTCGCAGGCTGTTCTTCAGCAGGTCGCGCTGATCGATTTCGCCCGTCCCTTCAACATTGGCAGGACGCATTTCCAGCGACACGACGTCTGGCTGCTGAAGTTGAAGTTCGGCGGTCTGCTCGATCGTGATGACTCGTTCGGTCACCGGAATGAAGCGGCTGAGATTGTTCAGCAGCGTTGTCTTGCCAGCACCCGTACCACCTGAAACCAGCATGTTCAGTCGACCGCGAACTGCCATCACCAGGAAGTCGGCGATTTCCGGAGCCAGCGATCCCATTGAAACCATGTCTTCAAACAGCAGCGCTCTCGACCGGAAACGACGAATGGAAACCGTCGGCCCGTTCAAGGCCAGCGGCGGAATCACGGCGTTCAGTCGCGAACCGTCCGGTAACTTGGCGTCGACCATCGGCTGAACTTCGTCGATTCGTCGGCCAGCCCGACCAACGAGCCGATGAATCAGTCGCAGCAGATGAGCGTTGTCTGCAAACCGAACATTCGTCGGCTGCAGTATCCCGTTGCGCTCGACGAAAACCCGGTCAGGACCGTTGACCAGAACGTCGGAAACTTCCGGGTCATTCATCAGAGGTTCGAGCGGACCGAAACCGTAGATCTCGTCCATGATCTCTCGGACCATGTGCTCGCGCTGGTCGACCGGCAGTTGCACTTCGTCCATCGACACAAGATGCGACGCCAGCGACCGCAGCTGCTGTCGCAACTCGGACTCTTCGATCTGTCCGGCTTTGGACAGGTCGATCGCGTCGATCATGCGGCGATGCAGATGCGTCTTCAGCTTCTGAAACTTCTGTTGAGCTTCCGCGCTCGTAACTGTTGCAGTGGGAGCTTCAGCAACCATGTCGTGCCTCATTCTGACTGATTTATGGCCAACCCGGCCTCAGGATGTTCAGTTCGTAATCTGCAGCCTGTAGATGTATTGATTTCTCAGTTGTCCCGAGCGGTCGTCACGATCGCGTTTCTTCTGTCGACCGGTTCTGGATTCGTCGTCGTTCGAGGCAAGCATTGCCGTGCGAGTCGTCATGACGCCCGGCTGAATGATCAACTCGCAACCGTCGTCTTCGAGAACGTTGACCGACAGAACGCGACCGGCGACTGCTTGAGTAATCCGAATTCGCCCAGCACCCGATCTGCCAGTCGGCAGGAACTCGTCATAGAGAAAAAGAATTCGGCACTGGCCAATCTGCTCTTTCAACACGCGAGGCGACGCTCCATGAATTCCGGCAACCGTGTCAAACTGGTGCGACGACTTTTCGTCGAAGCGAAGTTCGGTCTGATTCTTCGGCAGATCCTCGTCACGCCAGCCGCTCCGCATGTGGCGCAGCAGTTCTTCGTCGGTCGAAACTCCATTCACATCAAATAGATGGACGTTGGCCTCTTCGGGGGCGCCTCGATGGATTGCACTCCTCAGGCGGATCTCAGGAATTCCATCGGGGCCGGCAGTTATCTGCCCGGTCTGCTCGTCGTAGCCGAACTGGTCGGTTCCTTTCCGGTCTTCAATCTGAAGCTGCCAGGATTCACGAACATCGCCTTCTTTGGCTTCCCGCAGAATTGCCAGCGGCAGCGCTGGAATCGGAGTTCCTGCCAGCGGCTGAAATCCGACGACCCGGTTATCAATCGTCGCTTCCGACAGAGCGGAAACGTCGGCTCCTTCGTTATCGCGGACTGAGTTCAGAAAAGTGGCGACAGGATTATTGCGTGACCGCGAGTGCAGACCTCGAACGACGACACTCGTCGGAGCGTCGGTCGTCTCGATAAAAACGTCTTCCTGCGTGCGCTCACGATGGACCAGACGACCGAAACGGACGTCGCCTTCCGGGGAAAGATCAAGTTCGACCGGTTGCCCCGCGAGAAGATTCTCACCAGCGATCCGGCCAGCTTCGCGCCGAGCATGTTCAAGACGCGTTTCGATGTCAGAGTCAGGCCGCAGCAGATCGTCGGACGCCAGCAGCTGACCACCTCGCAGGGCAGCCGCTTCAACAGCCGCTTCGAGTTCAGTCTGAGCACTATCAAGCCACAGTCGGTCCAGCGCGAGAGCGACTCCGCCAATGATGACCAGCAGCGACATCATCGCTGCCAGCGCCAGGCTGCCACGCCGCTTCGAGTTCTGACCTCGAACGGTTTTGCGATTTCGAACTGTCGACTTACTGCGAACCATCATCGTTTCGGATCCTCTGCCTGCGAAGGCGCAATACTTCCTCCTGCCAAACATAGGTCACAAATTTCAGCGGCGACGGAGCAAATCCTCACGATCTGACTCCGCGAACAAAGCAGCGGGTTTCGCGTTCCGGACAATTCCGACTGTATGCGGTGTTCTGTTTCTGGTCGGCTTTGGTCTCTGTTGGAACTGGCCGTTCCAAACGCGAAAAGCGGTCCGACCATTGATCGGACCGCTTCGTTTTTCGACAGAGCGACCAGCACGGCTCAGCGAACGCTGGCTGTTCTGCTGGCAATTCCCGTGTGGCCGGACTTCGGCGAATTCGAGGAAGCAGGAGCCCCGGAAGATCCGGTGCTGGTCTGTGGTCCGTAATTCATGCCACCGCCGTTGTAAGGCACCATGCCATTGTTCGGCACGACTCCCGGCCCGTATCCTGGATTCACCATTCCGTTGCCGCCGTTTGGATAGCCGTATCCACTTGGCACGTTTCGGTTGCTCGGGCCCTGGTAAGCGCCACTGTATCCGAAGTTTCCGTTGAACCCGTTCGTACCGTAGTTGCCATAATTGCTGTTGTATCCACCCATGGGGACACCATTAACAAACGTCTGAATGCCTCCTCCGCCGGCTCCGCTGTAAATCCGCGAATGGAACACGTCTGGCTGAGGTGGAACGGGTTCTTCAGGAACCGGAGGCAACTGCAGCAGCTCTTCCAGAGTCGGACGATCAGGGTTCGCGACGGCGACAGTCACCGAGCCGG
>JADHNX010000047.1 GCA_016779365.1 Planctomycetaceae bacterium | reverse complement strand
TGTTCGGCCGCTTCGCGGACGACTTTGCGAATAGCGGGAGCGTCGTGAAATTCTACGCCTCGACCAAGTGCAAATGTCAGCAGCTTGCCGGTCAACGTGCTGACAAACATTTCCGGTCGAGCGAGAATGCCGGCTTCCAGTTCTTCCAGACTGTCGACCTTCGTTCCATCCGGCAAGGCTCCCGAAGAATCAACTGGCTGCTCTCGGTCAAACACTCGCCAGCGGCCTACGGCGTCGAAGTTTTCCAGCGCGAAGCCGACCGGGTCCATCAGATTGTGACAACTGGCACAGGCCGGATTCTGTCGATGCTCGGCCAGCCGTTCGCGGATGGTGACCGCTGAGGATTTCGTCTTTTCCTTCAGACCTGGAACGTTTGGCGGCGGTGGAGGAGCTGGCGTACCCAGGATGTTTTCGAGAATCCAGTTGCCACGAATCGTCGGCGAAGTTCTGGTTGCGTAAGACGTCACTGCCAGAATGCTGCCATGCCGGAGCAGCCCGCCTCGATGGCTGTCCTTCGCAAGAGCGACCGGACGAAAGTGACTGCCGGACACGTGGGGAATTCCGTAGTGCCTGGCCAGTCGCTCATTCAGAAATGTTGTTTCTGTACTGAGCAGATCAAGAACGCTGCGGTCTTCGAGCAGCACGCTTTCGAACAGCAACTCGGTTTCGCGACGCAAGGCAATTCGCAGGTTGTCGTCAAAGTTTGGAAACAGCCGACGATCTGGCGTCAGTGAATCGAGGTTTCGTAAATACAACCACTGGGCCGCGAAGTTGCTGACCAGCGACTGCGATCTCTGATCTTTCAGCATTCGCTGAACCTGCGACTTCAGCACGTCCGCATCACGAAGTTGGCCGGCTTCGGCGAGAGTCAGCAACTCCTCATCAGGGATGCTGCTCCACAGAAAAAATGACAACCGAGAGGCCAGTTCGATGTCAGAAATCCGGTACGCCGTTCCGGCTGCAAGTTCGGCGGGATCCTTTTCAGCACGCAGCAGAAAGTGCGGATTGACCAGAACGGCGGACAGAGCGGTTTCGATACCTGCTTCGAAACCGTCGACCGCAAAGCGTTGTTTGAAAAATCGCATCGGGATGGCGAGGTCGTGCTCGGTCACCGGTCGGCGATACGCGAGTCTCACCAGCGGTCGAAGAATCTTCTCAGCCCGAGTCGTCGGATCCTGTTTATTACCTTGCTGATGTTCCTTGCCTTGTTGAGCGGCCTCTGAAAAAAAGATCTTTCGTCGGCTGGGAGTATCGCCCGGCCCTTCGGGATCAAACGGTCCAACGATCGACACTTCAAACAAAGCCGGCGATCGACGGGGATGGCGATGCCGGTTGAAGCTGGCTTCGAATGGCTGGCGGTTGATCTCCAGCAGCGACGCAAACTTGTTCGGAAAAGTTGCTCCCACCTGGTGAGGACCGGCTGTGACTCGAAATCGTTTATTGAGATGAGCGTCCACCAGCGTGTCGTCCTTCTGGTAACCGGCTTTCCCTTTGGGCGGTGTTACGGTGAAACGATGGACCAGGCCGCGGTCGAGCAGAACGTCAATTTCGTGCGGTTCGGTGAGACCTTCGATGTTTTCATCACGGTCACGCATCAGCCGTAACTGAATTTCGTACTGGCCGTCGGCTGGAAAGTGATACTCGAACAGCGTCCCACCACGAGTCCCCAGCGGCAGCCCGTCAACGTGTACGTCCTGCGTCCGGTCAGCCGGCAGCCGTACGGTGACTCCGCCGGGACTTTTCTGAAGACCGCCAACAGCCAGCCGACTGATCTTCTCAGCAGCGGTGATGTACCGCCCAAGCAGCAACGGCGAGAGTTCTCCGACCGTCACATTATCGAACCCATGACTGAGCTGGTCAGCCGGCAAAAGACTGTCGACATCAATGTCAACCGCCAGCAGATCACGAATTGCGTTGCGATACTCGGTCCGGTTCAAGCGTCGCACCGAATCCGGACGGCCCGGCTGAGGATAGCTTTCCGCGTGACGATCAAGAGCCGACTCCATCGCCGTCAGCACGGTTGCGTATTCATCTTCGGAAGGTCGTTCGGCATCAACAGGCGGCATCTGCCGCGCGACAAGCCGCTTGACGATCTTCTCCCACGTTTCCGTATCCCATCGTTCGGTGCCGGGAACCTCGCCCGCGCCAGACTCACGAAGATTCAATCCAGCCGCTGGGGCAGCACCGTCGTGGCAGTCGATACAGTACCGATCCACGATTCTCGTGACGGCGTCCAGCGAGCCCTTGTCACGTTTCAGTTGCCTCGACACATCGTCAGCCTGTGAGACCATTGGGAATGAAACCCCGGCCAGAAAAATCACAGCAATGAGCAAGTGTCGCTTCATCAGCCAGCCCCGAAAAAAGCTTCAGTTTACGCAACGACAGAGACGTCTAACTGAGCCGCAGCGAAGTTTCAATTAACCCTGCTCGAAGCAACTCGCCGGCTGCCGCGTTCTGTTGCCCGAGCCTCCCGAATCCGTCCCGTCCGCTGCCGACACCTCCGTCGAGTGCGAAGTGCTCATGACCACCGAGCCGGACTACGTTGGATCATGGCTGGTGGACACCGGGATGACTTCGAAGAATCTTTTCAGGACATTATCACGTCCGAGAAATCGAAGCAGCCACGACGATCATTCAGTGATGAGTTCAAGCGGGTTGCTGTTGATCTTGTGGCCAGGCGGAACTAGCAGTTCAAGGTAGCAGGAATGCCTTGGTGGCTTCGCCGAAATCTCCTCCCGGCTGGTGCAATCACTGATATTTGCAATCCCATTTCACGTGGGCTTGTCTTGCCAATCTTTCATGAGGAGCCTGCTGTGGCCCCAGCACCTGGTCTTCCTCAGGTGCTGAGGTCGGCAGACTCAGAGCAGCTTCGATTCCGAGAAAAAATCAGCCCGATGTCAGGATTTCTGGTCTGCATCCGTTCTACTTATGTGATGGAGCTTTCTGAACAGGACATTCTGCGTGTTTTGATGAGGTCGCGGGACCGGGTGGCGGCCGCCGCTTGGCTCGTTGTGCGCGATACACAGGCGGCGGAAGATGTTTTTCAGAATGTCGCCATCAAGGCAATGACCAAAGAGGTGTGTTTCGAGTCCGATGGGGCGGTGCTGTCCTGGGCGTTTATTACCGCTCGGCGCGAAGCGGTGGATTGGTTGCGGCGGCATCGGCGAGAATCGGTCGCGCCGCGGGCTCAGATTCTGGATTTGCTCGAAGGCGAGTGGATGGCTGCCGGGTTGCGGGAAGATCATCGCGCGGCTGCTCTGCGCGAGTGCCTCGATGAACTGACTGGCAAGTCGCGTGATTTGCTGCGGCAGAGGTATTTTAACGGGCTGTCGTGTGCGGACGTTGCTGAGCGGGTCGGAGCGAAGCTCGACGCCGTTTACAAACGGCTCTCGCGGCTGCATCAGATGCTCAAAGACTGTGTTGAAAACCGGCTTGATGAAACTGAGGCGGCGGAAGCATGAATCTCAACAGTCACAACGGGGAACTCCACGAGCGACTACTGAAGTATCTCGACGATGCTTTGGTGCCGCACGAGAAGACTCTCGTGGAAGAGTTGCTCGTCGAGGATGCGGATGCGAGAGAAATACTGCGGGAATTGGCTTTACAGGCCGTCGTGATTGGTGACAGTGAACGTGCCACCGCGCAGACGCAGGCGGAGTTGCGACGTGTCGAGAATTATCGGGGAGTCGACGATCAGGAAGTTCCGCCACGCTGGCCGCGCAGTCGGGTGATCCTGCCCTGGGCGCTGGCGGCGACTTCGATTTGCGTTTGCCTCGCGCTTGTGCGGCATGAGGTGCTGCCCGGGCAGGTTGCTCGCGATCCGTCAATCTTGGCGAACGCTGATGATTTGCGGCTGGCTGAGATTCGCTTCGCAGCGAACGCCGACCTCGTGGCAAGCCCTTCGTCCGGTAAGGCGTCTGAGAAATCGTTTGACGAAGACGCGCGGTTGTCTCGCGGATTCTATCGGCTGAAGAGCGGCTTTGTGGAACTTGAATTCTTCGGTGGCGTGGTGCTGGCGGTCGAAAGCCCGGCGGAGTTGGAATTGATCTCGCAACGTGAAGCCCGTTTGTTGAGCGGGCGAGTGACCGTGGAAGCGAGCGACGATGACACGACGTTCGTACTTCACACACCCGTGGGCGAAGTGCTCGATATCGGCACGCGTTACGGCGTGTATGTCGCGGACGATGGAGCGACCGAGACGCACGTATTCGAAGGGCAGGTCGATATTCATCCAACGGCAACTCGCGAGTCCGTTCGGCGAGTGAACGCGGCGTCGGCCGTACGCGTCACGAAATCGGGAGTCGTTGCGCCGGTGCCGTCCAGCGAGTCCGCATTTCCACAGCCTTCGCGCCAGATTAGAAACCTGTTGCTGCATAGTGGCTTCGAGCCGGCTACCGAACTTCACGTGGCAGATGTCGTGGAAGTGGGGAGTTGGTGGGGCGACGTTTGCCGGATTGTTCGCGTCGATCAGTCGGTCCGTCCGTTTGCGGGCGAGGGGATGTTGCTGTTTCAGTCGACCGGCAAGAACCCCGAGAAAGCGGCACCCACGGCCGCCTCACAGTTGTCACAGTGGATCGACCTGACGCCGTATAAAGCTGCCATTGCAGATGGTCGGGGCCGTGCGGTCGTCAGTTGCCGGTTTAATCGCGTGGTCGGGAACGAGCTGACCGATTCACAGTTTAGCATTCATCTCGAATCCTTTGACGTAACGCCACAAGAAGCGAAGCAGCGAATGAAGTCACAACCGGACGCCCCTCGTTCCCGAGTATCCTATCAATTGCTCAGTGATAGCAATCCGCAGTCGTGGGAGCGAGCCGAGGCCGTTTTGAAATTACCGACCGATGCGCGATATCTGCTTGTGACAATACTTGCGTTCGAAAACGTATCGAACGACGTGGGAGCGACCACCGAATTCGACGGACACTTTGCCGATGACCTGCAGTTTCATCTGGTGATTGATCCTGCCCCCGGCACAGGGCGCTAAATCTCATTACGAACAGGATAGATCATGCAATCAAACAAACAGGGATGCCCTGAGTTCCGCCGAAAACAGCGAAGATCCCGCCGAGACTTAATTCGCGTCGGGTCGCTGGCGATGGGTGGACTGACGCTGGGCGAGTTCTTTCGCATTCAGTCGGCTCAGGCGGAGCAGAAGTTTTACGAGTCGAAAGAGAACACCGCGAAGAGCGTGATTCAGATCGTGTGTCAGGGAGGTATTGCGGCTCAGGAATCGTGGAATCCGAAGCCCGAATCTCCGCTCGAATATCGTGGGCCGTTCGGCGTACAGAAGACGCCAATCCCGGGAATCGTGTTCAGCGAAAAGATGGTTGAGTGTGCAAAGGTCGCCGATCGAATGTGCGTGGTGCGTTCGGTCATGGGAGGCCCACCGGATCATGGGCTGGCCATGTATCACATGGTCTCGGGGCGACGGTCCAGTCCGGCGATTAAGCATCCGAGCGTTGGAGCGGTCGTGAATCACGAGTTTGGTTCGCGCGGCGGGTTGCCCGGTTTTATCTCGATCCCCGGAAGCGGTTTTCTGGGAAACGTGGGTACGGGATACCTCAGCCCGAAATACGGATCGTTCGGCGTTGGAGGCGATCCGGCTCAGGGAAACGGCTTTCAAGTGCGAGATCTGCGTTTGCCAAACGGAATCGAGTCGACCGACTTCAACATGCGTCGCAGGCTGCGGGACATCGTGAACGGTGAGTTTGCGAAGCTGGAAGCCGATCCCGCGCCGTTGGAAACGATGGATTCATTCTACCAGCAGGCGTACGACATGATCAGTTCTCCCACCGTACGTGATGCGTTTGATCTGAGCAAAGAACCTGAATCGCTGAAGAAGGAGTATGGCTTTGGGCGGTTTCTCGAAAACGGTCACTATGGGCAGCCGTACGGTTCCCAGGCTGGCATGCGGATGTTGCTGGCTCGACGACTGGTCGAAGCGGGCGCTCGATTTGTTTCGCTGACGTTCGGCGGGTGGGACGATCACGTACAGATTCGCGAGAACTACGAAAAACAGATGCCGCCGCTGGACAACGCTTTAGCCACGCTGATCCGAGACCTCGACGACCGCGGCCTTTTGGACAGCACACTGATCTGGGTCGCCAGCGAATTCGGCCGCACGCCGAAGATCAACGTCTCAGCCGGTCGTGATCACTGGTCACGCACGTTCTCGATCGCATTGGCAGGCGGTGGCTTGAAGCGTGGAATGTTTTACGGTGATTCAGATGCTACTTCGTCCGAACCTGAAAAGAACCCCACACCGCTCGAAGACCTGCACGCCACGCTGTACCACCTGATTGGTATCAACTCGGACAAAGAATTGATGGCGTCCGGTGATCGGCCGATCGAAATCGTCGATGGCGGCAAGGTGATTCAAGAACTGATTGCATAAGCAGGTAAATCATGAAACTCACGCTTATTTGCCTGACCGTTGCGATGCTGTTTGTGTCCATCGCGCAAGCGGACGTCCCCAATTACGAAGACCACATCAAGCCGCTCTTTCGGGCTCACTGTCTGAAGTGCCACAACGCGGACGACGCCGAGGCAGACCTCGATCTGTCTTCATTCGCCGCAGTGATGAAAGGTGGTTCGTCTGGCGAAATTGTTAAGGCGGGACTTCCCGAAAGCAGTCAGCTTTACCGCGCGGTCATCCACGCGGACGGCGTTGAAGCCATGCCGCCGGAGAGTCCGAAGTTGACCGAAGAAAAGCTCGCACTCGTTCGAGAATGGATTCGCGGCGGGTTGATCGAAGGCAAGGGCGGCCAGTCTCAACTGCGGAATGTCACGGCGATGCTGGCTCCGGTTTCGCCCGGTGCGCCGGCTCCGTTGCCAGAGTCTTTGCCGCACATTGAGCTGGCCAAGACCGTTCGGCCGCCGATACCTCAAGCAATGGCCGCCAGCCCTGGCGCTCCATTGTTTGCCGTCTCGGGGCAGGAACAGGTTTTGCTATTTGGCGGCAAAGGTGAGCAGGCGAGCAAATCACAAACATCCTCCCCTCCCCACCTCTCCCTTCTCGGTGCTCTGCCATTTCCAGAAGGCACGATTCACGACATCAAGTTCAGCCGTAATGGATCGCTGCTGATGGCAGCTGGTGGACGCGGATCTCATTCAGGACGCGTGGTGCTGTTTGATGTCAAGACCGGAGCACGCATTGCTGAGATCGGCGACGAAGTCGATTCCGTCCTGGCGGCCGATGTCAGTGCCGATCATCAATACGTGGCGTTCGGCGGTCCTTCGAAAATCGTCAAGGTCTTCAGTACAAAGACGGGCGAACCGCGGCATCGCATCAAGAAGCACACGGATTGGGTAACGGCGGTGTCGTTCAGTCCGGACAGAAGAATGTTTGCGACCGGCGACCGCAGCGGCGGCTTGCATATCTGGGAAACGGAGAAAGGTGCGATCGTCTTTACGCTCGACGAACACAAGGTTCGCATCACGGATCTGAGTTGGCGGGCCGACGGCGCGGTGCTGGCGTCGGGGGCCGAGGACGGTAACTTGATTCTGTGGAGCATGAAAGACGGTTTTCCTCTGCGAAACATCACGGCACATATTAGCAAAGAATCGCCTCGATATTCGCGACGCACGGGTCTGCTCGCAGTCGATTTTTCCAGCGATGGTCGGCTGTTGACTTCGGGCCGCGATGGCATGGTCCGGCTTTGGTCGGTGGACGGCGAAAAGCAGTTGGAACTTTCGATTGAAGGTGGACTTCCTGTCTCCGCGTCATTCCTCGACGACTCCGCAGCAGCAGTCGTGGGAACATTCGACGGTTCGCTGCACGTCTTCGATCTGGCAGTGAAGTCACGAACACATTTGTTCAGAACGGCTGAGGTGAGGAGTGGAGGAGGCGAGAGGTGAGGAGTGGACTTCAAAGAGCGAAAGAAATTTCAGATGTGGTGGATCGTTTTATGAAAAATCAAGAGCAGCTTGAGAAACGAACACATGAGGCCGGTCCGCGCTCGCGTTTCGCGCACTGTTGGTCTTCCCTCATCCTCACTTCCTTCCTCCTCACCGGAACGGCCCAAGCGCAATTCGGTTACACGGTCGAACTGCTTTACCCGCAGGTTGGTCAGGCAGGAACGTCTGTCGATGTTACGATCGAAGGGAATTTTCTGCACGATCCACAGGAAGTGCTGTTCTATCAACCGGGTATCCGCTGCACGAAACTAAACCCGGTCACGGAAGTCACTCACTTTCAGAATGGCTCCGTCCGGAAAGTTGATGAAGGCAACGCGGCTCGGCTGACGTTCGAGATCGGCAAAGACGCGAAGCCCGGCGAGTATCAGTTGCGCGTGCGGACACGCGACAACCTGTCGGAGCTGATGACGTTCTGGGTGACGTCGTTTCCTGTAATCTATGAGCAGTATCCGTGGACCGATCGTGACGACAATGACGGCTCGCCATTGCGCAATGATTCCGCGAAACACGCTCAGCCCATTCCGTTGAACTCGACCGTGTGCGGTTACCTGCCGTCCGGGCCGCCGCAGGATGACGACTGGTACTCGGTCGAATGCAAAGCTGGTCAACGACTCAGCGTCGAAGTGCTCGCAGCACGACTCGGCACATATCACTACGAAGGTATGAACGACCCGTCGGTCTCGATCTTCGACAGCAATCGCCGACTGCTGGGCCGCAACGATGACAATGCCCTTCACGCGCAGGATCCCGTCGTATCGGTGATCATTCCGCAAGATGGCCGGTACTTAATCCACATGCGACAGCAGATGGACTATGAAACGTCGATGCGGCATTACGCGTTGCACGTCGGCACGTTCACTCGACCGTTGGTGGCGTTTCCGCTGGGCGGTCAGGCCGGAAAGCGGAACCAAATTACTTTATTGGGAGACGCGAGTGGCGACCTGATGACGGATGTCCTGCTGCCGTCCAGCCCCGGCCCGTTCGAGGCAGCGTACGTTGATGTCTTTGGCAGTGGCGAGTTGAACGAGCCTCGCCCGCCATCGCCGAACCGCATTCACTCCGCTTTCTTTCACGATGTGTTCGAAGCCGCTGGTCACAATGCGAACGACAATCCGCAACCGATCGACAGGATGCTCCCGCTGGCCATCAACGGCCGCATTGAGTCCGAAGGTGAAGTGGACTGGTACCGCTTCACGGCAAAGAAGGGGGAGCGATATCGAGTGCGGACTTATGCAAAAACGCTTGACTCTGAATTGGACGCCCGCATCTGGTTGCGACCGGCTCCGGGCAATGCCAGTCGGCGCAGCTACGACGAAGATGACACACGCTGGGAACCTCACGATCTGGTTGGGCACCACTACCGCGAGCAGGTCAAAGACCGGCTTGACCCGATCTTCATGTTCGAACCAGATACGGACGGCGACTGGCTGATCGGCATTGGCGACACGCGCCGCGAATCCGGACCACACCACGTTTACCGTGTTGAATTCCAGCCGCATGTCGACAGTGCGTTTGTCTTCTTCCCGGCATATCCCTCTCTGGATGAAATTGTTCGCGACCGAATCGTGCTGTTCCGCGGTCACAGCTACATGCACCCGATGGGAGTGCAGCCCGGCTTCGGCTCGAACTACGATGGCCCGCTCCAGCTTCGTGCGACGAACCTCCCCGACGGTGTGACGATCGATGCCGAGCCATTCACGCAGGACGCCGGTGTAATTCCGGTCATGTTCTCGGCCACACAAGACGCGAAGATCGGCGTGGACTTGATCGACCTGATTGTCGAGCCCGTCAATCCGAACGCACGTCAAAATTATCGTGGCGGCTTTATTCAGGTGCTGCCAGCGACGCAGAGACGAGGCGGTTTCGCCATGTGTTTCGACCGCACGCGCAAACTGGCGTTGGCAGTCGGCGAAGGAGCCGCCTTTGATCTTGCGATCGACTGGCCAACGATCCCGCTGGTTCGAAACGGCGAACTGGCTTTGAACGTCCGCGTCACTCGACATGCTGGCTTCGACGGCGACGTTTATTGTGAAATGGACTGGCTACCCGACGGTGTCAACAAGCAACCGCCCCTGATCATCAAGTCCGGCGAGACGGACGCGGTCTACAAACTGCGAGCATCGGGAAATGCGCCGCCCGGCGAGTATCCGATCTCGATCACCGGCCGAGAAAACGGCGGCGGGATCGTGCGGACCGGAGCCGGATTCCACTACGTTGGTTCGCCGTTTGTGTCTCTGGCAGTCGGCGAGCCGTACGTCACCATCCAACTCGCCCGTGCCGCAATCGAACGCGACACCATCGGTGAGATCACTGCGGAAGTGGCTCACCACAAACCGTTCTCAGGCGAAGCCACGCTTCAACTCGGTCGCCTGCCGTTCGGTATCGAACAGGTGAAGCCGTTTCCAACAATCAAGTCCGACGACAAGTCGGCAACCTTCCAAGTGAAAGTCACCAATGACTGCCTCGTCGGCCAATACAAGGACATCTATTGCGAAGTCACCGTCAACGACGGCGGCCAGCAGATTCGTCAGCAAAGCGGCAGCGGCACACTGCGTGTAGACCCTTCGCGGGGAAGAGGCGAGGAGTAGGATATGGTTACGAAACATGCAGAGCTTGATGCCGCAAACGAACTCTACAAGGAATACGTCGAAATCGTCAGCATGCTGGTCGCCATGATCCGCGACTCGTCCAAATGGATACTCAAATGAACAAACAACTTCCAAAAGCAATCTCGGCGCTGGTCGTTCTTCTCACGTCTTCACCCCTCCTTGCATCCTCCCCACCTCACCTCCCTTCCTTTAATAACGACGTCATGCCGGTCTTCTTTCGCGGCGGTTGTAACAACGGCGCCTGTCACGGCGCAGCCCGCGGGAAGGATGGCTTCAAGCTGTCTTTGTTCGGTTACGATCCCGATGGCGATTACTACCGGCTTCTCGAGGAGTACGTTGGTCGGCGCGTGAATCTCGCCGCACCGGAAAAGAGTTTGTTACTGGAAAAGGCATCGGGCCGAGTACCGCACACCGGCGGTCGTGTCTTTGCGGAGGACAGCGAGTACTACCAGACACTGCTGCGTTGGATATCCGCTGGAACGCCGCGAGATGTAGATGACGCGCCAGAACCCGTGCGACTGGAACTCATGCCGGACAAAGTCGTGTTCGAAAAACCGGGCGGCGAGCGGCAAGCGAAAGTCGTCGCGCATTACTCGGACGGCACGCAACGCGACGTCTCGCTACTGGCGGTCTACATGACCAACAACGAAGCGCTGGCGACGATCGGAAAGGACGCAAAAATCAAAGGCCTGCAGGCCGGTGGCACACACGTGTTTGCCCGTTTCGATCGCTTTACGGTCGGTACGGAGGTTGTCGTGCTTCCCGAAGGCGAATTCACGTATCCCGACACGCCCCAGCACAACTACGTGGACGAGCTGGTTGACGCAAAACTCCGCGAACTGCGGATCACGCCATCGGCGCTTTGCACAGACGAACATTTCCTGCGCCGCGCGACGATCGATCTGGCCGGCAAGCTTCCAACACCTGCCGAGTACGAACAGTTCATGAGTGATTCTCATGTGAACAAGCGGGCATTTCTCGTCGATTCTCTACTTATGCGAGACAAGTTCGGCGAAGTCTGGGCGGCTCAATGGGGTGAGTGGCTACGAATTTATACCGACACCAATCCCGGCAGTGGCACGGCGATGAAAGCCGGGTGGAATTACTATCACTGGCTTCGTGAGCAGATGATCGAAAACAGACCATGGGACGAACTCGCCCGCGATTTGCTGACCGGAAACGGGTCGAATCTGCGGAATCCACCGTCGAACTACTACACCATGTTGCCGCAGGGCAAAGTAGATCCGATGAAGCTCGGCGAAGACACTGCGCAGATTTTCCTCGGCCTGCGCACACAATGTGCCCAATGTCATAACCACCCGTTCGATCGCTGGACCATCGACGATTACTACAGCTTCACCTCTTTCTTCACCGGTGTTCGCCGCAAACACGGGAGCGAAGCCCGCGAATACTACACGTTCATCGACCTCGAAGCCGAACCGGCGGAACATCTTGTCGATGGCCGCCCAATGCCGCATCAGTTTCTCGGCGGTGGCCTGGCCGACGTCGCCAATAAAGACCCGCGCAAAGTTCTCGCCAATTGGATGACCACTCCCGACAATACACTCTTCCGTCGCAACCTCGCCAACCGTATCTGGGCGCACTTCTTCGGCCGCGGCATCGTTCATCCGGTCGATGATGTACGGATCTCGAATCCACCCAGTAACGAACCGTTGTTGGAAGAACTCGGTCGCCGACTCGCGGAAGACTACGGCTACGACGCGAAGAAGTTGGTTCGCGACATCTGTCTGTCGCGAACCTATCAGCTTTCGGCCCGCACGAATGACAGCAACCGGCGCGACGAGTCACGATTTTCACACGCCTACCTGCGGCGGCTTCGCTCGGACGTGTTGTTCGACTGCATCAGCGACGCGCTGGACTACAAACACCGTTTCCGTCGCTCAACAGCACAACGAGCGATTGTGATGTTCGAAGGCGGACGCCGCGACGACTACAACAACTATTTTTTTCAGACCTTCGGACAAGCTAGGCGAGAAAGCGTCTGCACCTGCGAAACTCAAACGGATGCAAGTCTCTCCCAAGCCCTGCACCTGATCAACGGCAAGACGATCGATGATGCGTTTTGGCGAAACCCGGTGTTGATTCCGCATTTGATAGAGAAACACTCGGAACCAACAGATGTTATCAAGAGTCTGTACATCCGAATTCTCAGTCGTAAGCCCTTGGAATCGGAACTCCAGGAAATATCGAAACTCTCGCCAGACGTCAGTGACCAGAAGGCGGCTCGGAATTTCTACTCGAGCATCGCCTGGGCGCTCGTGAATTCGAACGAGTTCATCTTCAATCACTGACCACCGCACTGTCGCAGCTGGAAAATCACCCGGAACCTTGGATGTTCAGTAGAGTTGAAAACAATACCGGTACATATTTCCTCATTCGTTCCTCGGCGTTGACGAACCCGCCTAGGCTCGACTTTTTCCATGTTGGTGGCGATTTGTGGTGTAGAAGTTGGTGAAGTAAAGAGAGCATTCTGTTTGGTAGATTGAGTGTTGTGACGACGACCTACTCGCCCGAGCAAGGATGCTCCGATGACCAGGATACCTCATGCCGTGCAGGTACTGTTAGCC
>JADHNX010000001.1 GCA_016779365.1 Planctomycetaceae bacterium | reverse complement strand
CGCGGCTTGCGGACTCACGCGTTACGAAGCCGAAGGAGCTTTCAGTCTGTCGCTGGTACGGCATGGACGCGTCGAACCAACTTCGATCTGGGAACTCAAGTCGCAGACGTTGACCAAAAGTGGTCTGCTCTCATTGCACTGCGGAAGCGAATCATTCGCCGATCTCGGTGGACTCGAATCGTTGAAGGCGTTTTGCCTGCGCGCGATGCGACCACACCAAGGCAGCACACGGGCACTCAAGCCGCGAGGCGTGTTGCTACTGGGCGTGCCGGGCACAGGAAAGAGCGCGTTTTGCAAAGCGCTCGGCAATGAGACTGGCAGGCCGACGCTGACGCTCGATGTCGGCGCCTTGATGGGTTCGCTTGTTGGCCAAACCGAGGAACGCACGCGACGGGCGCTTCGCATCGTCGATGCCATGCAACCGGGCGTGCTCTTCGTCGATGAAGTCGAAAAGGCACTCAGCGGCGTGGCCGGCTCCGGCCAAACCGATAGCGGCGTTTCGGCGCGGATGTTCGGTTCGTTGCTCTCGTGGCTCAACGATCATGAGTCGGATGTCTTCGTCGTTTGCACGGCGAACGATGTTACGAAACTGCCACCCGAGTTCTGTCGCGCGGAACGCTTTGACGGTTTGTTCTTCCTTGATCTTCCGGGCAAGGAACAGAAGCAAGCTATCTGGCGAATGTATCTCGACCTGTTCGGCATCGAAGGCGATCAGCGATTGCCCGACGATCAGAACTGGACAGGAGCAGAAGTTCGAGCTTGTTGTCGCCTCGCGGCGTTGCTCGACGTGCCGCTGGTACAGGCTGCCCAGAACATCGTGCCGGTTGCGATCACTGCAGCCGAGTCAGTCGATCAACTGCGCAGCTGGGCCAGCGGCCGCTGCCTGTCCGCAGACAAGTCAGGCATCTACACCAACGCAAGCGGCTCAACAGGCAAGTCGCGGCGGAAGATTCCGCGCGATCCCAGTGTCAACTAACCACACATCATTCTTATCGGAGAGGCCATGACAGCAACATCGACGACACAACCACCCACGCACAGCACCAGCCCCGCCAATCGGATGCGAGCCACCATGTGCGCCACACGCGTCAGCTTCACGTGGTTCGGCACACGGAAAACACTTTCCTCTGCGCAGAAGGCGCAGGCGGCCGAATCGTTTGGAGCCGAAGGCGAGTTTCTCAGCGCCGGCAAGAAGCTGCTTGATACCAAGCACCCGCGGTTCAAGGCCGTGACGTCCGTTCGGAATCGCACGCGTGCCTACTGGACGTCGCTCAGTTTGCCCTATCCCGAGCCGGGTATTCGTCTGGTGCGGCAGGACGCGCTCGAGACGTTTCAGGATCAGATGCGCGTCTTCAAGGATGAACTCGACGAAGCCGTGGCCGGACTCGACGAGCGATATGCAGCGCTCAAAGCGGCTGCGCAAGAGCGGCTGGGCAGTCTGTACAACGAAGCCGACTATCCAGCATCGCTCGCCGGGATGTTCGATGTCTCTTGGGATTTTCCCAGCGTCGAACCACCATCGTATTTGCAGCAGCTGAACCCAGAATTGTACGAGCAAGAGTGCCGCCGCGTGCAGGCCCGTTTTGATGAAGCCGTGCAGATGGCCGAGCAGGCATTCACCGAGGAGTTGTCGCAACTTGTGTCGCATCTCACCGAGCGGTTGGGCGGCCACGAAGACGGCAAGCCCAAGATATTCCGCGACACGGCGGTGGGAAACTTGCGTGAGTTTTTCGATCGTTTCCGCGCACTGAATGTGCGGTCGTGCGATCAACTGGACTCACTCGTTTCGCAATGTCGTCAGATTGTCGATGGTGTCCAACCTCAGGAACTGCGCGACAACGAAGGTTTGCGGCAGCAAGTTGCCACGCAGCTTTCCGGCGTCCAATCGGTGCTGGACGGACTTCTCGTCGATCGACCGCGGCGACGTGTCATTCGTTCGCCCAAGTGAAGATACAGCCATGCAACTTCTGATCTCTCCCGACGGCACAATCCGCTGCATCTACGCCGAAACCATCGACCTCGCCCAAATCGGGCGAGCTTCCATTTCTCGTGGTTCACACGTTGAGCCCGATCAAGACGGTCGGTGGTTCGCTGATCTGGCGCCGGTAGGCGGGCCACGGCTCGGCCCATTTGCTCGCCGAAGCGACGCCCTCAACGCGGAGTCCGAGTGGTTGCACACGCACTGGCTGTTCCCACCGCTCGACTGACCGTCGTCAACGACAACACGTAAACCGTTTCGCCCCGTCCGTGCAGACAACTTGATCTGCGCGGCCGGGGCCTTTTTTGTTTCCCTATCCTAAACAGGAGCACTTTCCATGAAACAAGCCGATCTCGACCGCGCCGTCGCCCGCGCCACGGGCGAAACCGTTTCCACCATCAAACGCCTCGGGTTCCTGCTCGCCGAACCCGGCGACTGTCTCGATCCTGATTCCGACGAACTCGGACCCTACGTCATCGACTGGGACGAATTAGAGGCCCAGCGTCACGAAACAGGAACGCGGAGGCCTCGCTATGAACCGGTCGTCGCTTGAGCAACGACATCAACTTAGCGCTGCCGCCACGACAGATGATTCCGCTGCCCTCAACGTTGATTCGAACCTGCTAAAGCAATTGCGCGGTGGCCAACAGCGAGTAGGGCGCGAAGTCAAAACCGCCTCGCGACGTCGAAAGCGACGACGGCAGGTGCGGCAACCGACTTGATGTCAACGATATCGATTTCCCATTCAACACAACTCGTGAAAGGACACATATGAAGATTCTGGTCATCAACAACGACGGTGGCGGATTCGCTGACTACGTGGACGTCGCCGACGGCACGACAGTCGCCCAACTGTTCGAGCGTCAAATCGGCTCCACCAAGCCGAGCCACTATCTGATCCGCGTTAATCGTCAGCCGTGCCCGGCAGATCAAGTTTTGTGTGAAGGCGATCGCATCTCCATCACGCCGACGAAGATCGAGGGCGCGAACTCGTAATCTCATGCCATCCGCGCGCCACCGAGCCTCAGCGCTCGGTGGCGCCGCGGGTGGTGGCCACCTGGAGTAATGAACTATGACGCGACAACAACGGTTGCTCATGCGGATGGCGATCGCGATCCATGAGCGGCTCCACTCGAAAACTACACGCGACAAATGCGTTGCGCTGCCAGCGGCAACGTGGCAACGATGTGAAACGCTGAACCGCAAATTGCAGAGAGCTACGCAGCGCGGCTGGAACGTGGCCACCAATCGGCTGAACCACGACCTGCGTTTGGCTGTCGAGCGACTTCGCCTTGAGGTTGCCGAACTCGACCACGGGCTTCGACCCTCGGGCAGGGAAGATCGCATTGCAACGGTGGGCGACATCTATTCTGACCTGGTTGCGCTGCACGATGAATTTGAAGATGTCGCCTTCAATCTAAGGCAACGCACGCTGTCGGTCACGACGGAAGCCATTGAACTGGATAGCGTCTACTTGGGCCCCTTCGAGATTCGCCTCGACTGGACCGACTTGCTGGAAGGCCATCCGTCCAACTACCGCGTGATTGCGGTCGATCCCAAACCGGCCGCCGCGAACGAAAGCGTCACGCATCCGCACGTGCAAGACGAAGCGGTTTGTGAAGGCGACGGCCATCAGCCGATTCGCAAAGCGCTGGAGCGGGGCTGCTTGCTCGATTTCTTCCTGATCGTCGCCAACTTGCTGCGCACGTACAACTCGGGCAGTCCGTTCGTTTCACTATCGGATTGGCATGGCGTGGAGTGCGCCGACTGCGGCAGCACGGTTTGCGACGACGAGCGGTGGACGTGCGAAAAGTGCGAGACGACGGTGTGCGGCGAATGTTACTACAACTGCCCCGGCTGCGACGGCATCTTCTGCAACGAATGCACGACGCGCTGCGAAGGCTGCGATGACAATCATTGCAGCGGCTGCATGAAGCATTGCTCGCGTTGTGATGCCGAACTCTGCCAGGGCTGCCTCAATGACAACGAAAGGTGTTCTGATTGCCATGACCAAGCACTTGAAGAAGAAGCAGAAGAAACGGAAAGTGACGGAAGCAGCCACAGTCGCGACGACGCAGACGCTCCGATTCAGCCCCACCGCGTGGGCCAAGTTGCTGTTCCTGCGTGATTATGGAGACACGGAAGTCGGCGGCTTCGGGATCGCGGCGAGCGACGACCTGCTGTTCGTCGAAGACATTCAACTCGTCAAGCAAGTGTGCTCATGGGCGCATGTTGCGTTCGACGACGAGTCGGTCGCCGATTTCTTTGACCGGCAAGTAGATGCGGAGCGGCGTCCCGAGCAATTCGCCCGGATCTGGGTGCATACGCATCCCGGAGACTGCCCGCGTCCGAGTATGACGGACGAGGAGACGTTCGAGCGCGTTTTCGGCCGCGCCGACTGGGCTGTGATGTTCATTCTCGATTGCGAAGGCCAGTCGTACGCTCGGCTGCGCTTCAACGTCGGGCCATGCGCTGAAGTTGAAATTCCCGTCGGGGTCGATTACTCGCGCCCATTCTCTGCCACTGAACCCGACACCTGGGAGCAGGAGTATCTGGCCAACGTACACGCCGAACAACTGAGACGCGGCATGGCTTCGACATTGGAGCCGGTCCTTGCCTCGCCATTTGACGAGGAACCGACCGACGCCTGGTATGAAAGCTGGTTCGACTATGCGGCGGAGGAAGAAGAAGCGGAGGAACTGATACTATGAACGCACCTGAGATCACTCCGCAAGATCGATTCACACGACAGCGGGACCTTGTACCGATCGATCGCCTCGCCGAAGTCGCGACCACCGTCATCGGCGTCGGCGCCATTGGTCGTCAAGTGGCGTTGCAACTCGCTGCCATTGGCGCTCCGCGCATTCAGTTGGTCGATTTTGACACAGTGGATGTGACGAACGTCACGACCCAAGGCTACACGGCTAACGATGTAGGCCAGCCGAAAGTGCTTGCAACGGCTACAGCCATTCGTCGTCTCGATGCTTCAATTCACGTTGCGACGATTCAGGATCGCTACCGTGCAAAGCAGCAGATCGGGGAAGCGGTGTTTTGCTGTGTCGATTCAATCTCTGCGCGGGCTGCTATCTGGCGATCTGTGGCAAACCACTGCCGGTTCTGGGTGGACGGCCGCATGTTGGGCGAAACCATTCGTATCCTCGCTGCCAACGATGCCGACACATTCGGCCGCTACGCCAACACGTTGTTTGCCCCGGCAGATGCTCAGACCGGTAGTTGCACGTCCCGTAGCACGATCTACGCAGCCAGTATCGCGGCCGGACTGATGGTCCACCAGTTCACCCGCTGGTTGCGTGGCCTTCCCGTCGATGGCGACACCACGCTCAATCTGCTGGCCGGCGAATGCACGGTCGCTTAGGTGGATAGCTCGACAACCTATCACGACAAAGCCCTGTCAACGCAATGGCTACGAACCAGTGCGCTGTCGGGGTTTCTCATTTGGAGAACAATATGATCGCAACAATTACCCGTGCTGATCGTGCGCGCGATGACAGTTCGGGACTTCTCGATTACGTTTCGCCCACCAGATTGAACACCTGGCTGTCGTGCCCGTTAAAGTTCAAGCTGCGTTACGTGGAAGGCATCAAGGAGCCGACATCGCCGAGCCTGTTTCTTGGCAAGCGCGTCCACGATGGCTTGGAGTTTTTCTATCGCCATCGACAGGACGGCGACCATCTGTCAGCCACAGATGTCGCGCAGCATATTTCCGGATCTTGGGACGAAGCGGTCGCTGCTGAAGATATGCAGTTCGCTTCGTTCAACGACGAAGCGGTGCTGAAACATCAAACGATCGGATTGGTCGAAGCCTATCTTGATACACGAGATGCCAACGAAGGCTTCCCAATCGCCGTCGAAAGGCCGCTGGAGTGTCCGCTGGTCGATCCGGAGACCGGGGAGGACTTGGGCGTGGCGTTGTTTGGATTCGTCGATCTTGTTCTCGAATCGCAAGCCGGGCTGACGATTGTTGATTTCAAGACGGCAGCGCGATCGAGCGCACCGCTGGAGATTTCGCACGAAGTTCAGTTGTCCTGTTACGCCTACGCATTCCGGCACGTGTTTGGTGCGACCGAACAAGAACTGCAAATCCGCAGCCTCATCAAGACGAAGACCCCGAAGGTTGAAACACACCGTTACCCCGCCCGCGGCGATGCACACTTTCGGCGGCTATTCGCCGTGATCCGCGCCTACGTCGATGATCTACAGTCCAATCGGTTCGTGTATCGGCCCGGTTGGACGTGCTCGATGTGCGACTTCCGCGAAACCCATTGTCGCCAGTGGCAGGGCTGAATCATCGACAAGGAGGATACCATGCCTGGATTGACCGTTGTTCCCGACGAGGAATGATGGCCGGATACGAACATGAATAGAGATAGGGGACCACATGGAAAGTCTGTTTGGACTCGCCGTGCTGGCCGCGATTGCCTGGTGGTGTTACAAATCGGGCAAACGCATTGGTAGCCGCAAAGGCTACAACGTCGGCCGCTCCCGCGGTCGCCGCCGACGACGGCGCTGAACATCGTTGGCCAGCACGCTCGGCAGTTGGGCCGCCCACCGGGGCGGCCCAACCTGTCGCTTTCTTTTAGCTATCAGGAGGCTTTTGGGCACTTCGGGCGGCTGACACACCGGCGTAGTTGCCAAAACGCCTCCGAGCCGCTCCGTCGTCAGGCGCAATAACCCACTGGGCGACAGGGCCTTACACCAAGTTCGCGTCAAAGTTGAAATACACGTAGTTGAGTCCACAACTATTCCACATTCAATCTTCCCAGGAATTTGTGACTCAAGGTCAGTCCAGCACGTTGGGAATCAGCTTCCAGCTTTGAGCGACGCCGGTGAGGCGTTCCTGCCGGCCTTGATGTTCGAAGAACAGGTCGTCGGGAGCGAGTCCCAGCGCCGTCAGGATGGTTGCGTGCAGGTTCTTGATCGGCTGAGGTTGCCGGGCCGCCCTGAGGCCGATCTCGTCGGTGGCTCCGATCGATGCTCCGGCGTTTACTCCGCCGCCAGCCATCCAGATGTTGAAGCCGTAGGGATTGTGGTTGCGGCCGCTGCCCCCCTGCTTCATCGGTGTGCGACCAAACTCGCCTGCCCAGATGACCAGCGTCGTATCGAGTAGGCCGCGCTGTTTGAGATCGGTAAGCAACGCGGCAATCGGCTGGTCCGTCTGGGCGGCGTTGCGGCGATGATAGTCAATGTTGTTGTCGTGGCCGTCCCAACCCAACTTGTCCACGGAATTGTATGTTTGAACGAAGCGGACACCTTTCTCGATCAGCCGCCGTGCCAGCAGGCACATGCGTCCGTATTTAGCTTTTGCCGTGTTGCTGTCATGGACTGCGTATGCGTCCTGAGTCGCCTGAGTTTCCTGTGACAGCTCGCCGATTTCGAGCGCTTCCGACTGCATCCGAAAGGCAAGTTCGTAAGAAGCGATGCGGCCGTCGAGATCGAGCACTCCGGGCCGCTTCTCCGCGTGCCGGCGATTCAGTGCCTGTGCGAAATCGAGCGTCGAACGCTGCACTTCTGCCAATCGCTCCGGCGGGGACAGGTTCAACACGGGCGAGCCTTCGTGTCGGAACTGAGTCCCCTGAAACGCCGCTGGCAGGAAGGCATTGCTCCAGTTTGCCGAACCGCCCAGCCCGGCGACCTGGTACAGCAGCACATAGCCGGGGAGATTCTGGTTTGCCGAACCCAGCCCGTACGTCACCCACGAACCAAGACTCGGCCGGCCGCCGAGGATCGCTCCCGTGTTCATCAGATACGTTGCCGGTGCGTGGTTGGAGCTCTCGCTGAACATCGAACGGACCACGCAAAGTTCGTCGGCGTGGCGGGCCGTATGCGGCAGCAGGTCCGAGAACCAGCGGCCGGACTCACCATGCTGAGCCCACTTCCACGGCCCGGCCATCAATTCGTCTTTGCAGTGATTGAAGACTCCGCCAACTTCGTCGTTGTGCCGCTTGAACGATTCCGGCACGGGTTGGCCGTCGAGTTTGATCAACTCCGGTTTGTAATCCAGCAGGTCGAATGTTGAAGGTCCTCCATATTGAAAGAGGAAGATCACCTGTTTGGCCCGAGGGGCGATGTGTGGCAAACGCACACGTAGCGGATCGAGCGGGTTAATCGCAGTTTTCGATTCGGGTGAAGCTTGCAGTTCCTCGGCGAGCAATGCACCCAAAGCGACACTGGCAAACCCGCCAGCGGAGCGAGTGAAGAAATCTCGACGTGATGGAAGTTTCAGCATACTGACCTCGACAATCAGTCGATGTAAATGAATTCATTCAGGTTGAACATTGCCCGGCAGAGGTCGATCAGGGCGAGCCGTTCGGCCTCGGACTTCGAGGCATTGACACGGTGCTTGTCCCCGTGACGCAGCAGCAGGTCTTGAGCGAGTGTTCGTTCTTCGGGTTCGGGATCACGGGCCAGGGCGAGCTGAAAAACGGCCGCGACGATTCGGGGCGACTCATCCGTCTCTTGCGATTCGCCGGCTGGCAGTTTGCAAGCCTGCCAAACTCGATCGGCGAACGCCTCTGCATATCGCACGGCGGTCAGGCTGTTCAGCAGCATCAAGGCCTGTGGAGCCACGACGGTCGTATCACGACGGGCGCACGACACGGTCGTGTCCGGTAAATCGAATGCCTGCAGAAACGGGATCGGCAGACAGCGTTTCCGCACGAGGTACAGGCTGCGAACGTCGGTCGCTTCGACGGGGTCGGTGTACCAGCCCTGACGCCGTCCATCGTCTTTCCCCTCGATCGCTTCCAGAATCGCCGGCTGAGCGTGCAGCAGTTCGCGGGGAACCTCGGGCCATATCGGCTTGCCGCCGTCGTTCTTCTTGAGCAGCCCCGACACTGCCAGCAGGCTGTCCCGCAGGGTCTCAGCATCCAGTCGTCGCACGTTCTGCCGCCACAGCAGGCGGTTGTCCGGATCGATCTTTGCCGCTACAGCCTCGTGTGCTGACTCGCGGCGATAGGCCCTTGTCATGACAATCGCTCGATGGAGCCGCTTGATCGACCAGCCGTCTCTGACAAATCTCGCAGCCAGGTAGTCGAGCAATTCGGGATGGGTTGGTCGAGCTCCCGTCATTCCGAAGTCATTGGGCGTCGCCACCAGCCCCGTGCCAAAATGCTGCTGCCAAACTCGGTTCACGATAACGCGCGCCGGCCACGGGTTACTGGATGAGGTAATCCAGTTGGCCAGAGCGAGCCGTCGTCCCGTAGTGCTCTCCGTCGGCGCGTGAATCTCTGCCGGTCCTGGATACAGCACGGACGGAAAGCCGGGCGCGACTTCGTCACGCGGATCGCGAAACACTCCCTGGTACAACACGCGAGTCACCGGAGCCGACGAGCCCGCGTCGGTCGCTCCCATCGCACTCAGCGGCTGACGCTTTTGCGCCTCGAGAGCCGAGATCTCCTTCGATAATTCCGCGGCTCGCGTCTTGCCCGGTTCCTGCTCCTTGTCGAGCTTCGCCTGTTCGGCCTTGAGTTGTTCGATCCGCTGGCCGAGCGCGGAGTTGTGCTGTTCGTTCGCCTGACGCTGCTGCGGCAGTTCAACGACCAGATCGTCCTGTGGTGTGACTCCGGCAAAGAACGCCCTCAGCCGGTAATGGTCGGCCTGCGATAAGGGATCATACTTGTGGTCGTGACACTGACAGCACGACATCGTCAGGCCGAGAAACGCAGACGCCGTGGTGTTGGTCAGGTCAGCCATCATTTCGGCGCGGAGACGATCTTCTTCCTGAAAGATCGACGCCGTGCTGTCCCACTGTCCCAGCCGCAGGTAGCCGGTCGCAATGAGCGCATCGGCTTCGGCGGAATTCTGCGGCAGTCCGTTGACGATCTCGTCACCAGCAAGCTGCTCGCGAATGAATTGGTCGAACGGCTTGTCGGAGTTGAACGAACGGACGACGTAATCGCGATACATCCAGATCCGCGGGCGGAACTCGTCTCGTTCGTACCCATTGGTGTCGGCGTAGCGAACGACGTCGAGCCACAACCTTGCCTGACGCTCGCCGTAGGCAGCTGATGCCAGCAATCGGTCGACGACCGTTTCCAGCGCATCGGGCGACTTGTCGCCAAGGAATGTTGCCACTTCGTCCGGTTTCGGAGGCAGGCCGGTGAGATCGAACGCCAGGCGTCGAATCAGCGTGCGGCGATCGGCTTCGGGGGCCGGTGTGATGTCGGCTTCGGCAAGTCGTTTGTCGATCAAACGGTCAATCATTTTGGAGGACAGCTCCGCAGAATCACCCCGCTGAGTCTCGAGAACGGAAGTGCTGACAACCGGCTTCAGCGACCAGAGATCCAATCGTTCGCCACGAAACAATTTACGGATGGGGTTGCGTGAATCCTCGAACGCCGTTCCGACCGGCTCAATCTTAGGAGCGGGCTTAAAAGCCAGGTCACCTCGCCCAGGAGACCATGCATCGAGATCAGCAATCGAACTGCCAAGCAGCATCGCGTCGAACAGGGTTTCGCCGCCACCGGTGGCCATCAGCGACAGTCCGGTCACTTCGCAGTCGCCCAGATCTTTCCACAAGTCGATGGTCACCACCGTCCAGTCCTGGGGCGCGGCATCGTCGACCACAATCGCATCCATGCCCGTTTCATTTGGCCCGGCGACATAGCGGCCACCGGGCGCGGGTGTCGCTTTCGCTGGCGGCCATTTGCCTTCGCGAGCGACTTCGAGCATGGCGCCTCCGCCACCCGTTTTCTTCCACGCGTACCGCAAATAGCGAAATTCGGCCGGCCCGGGCTTTTCGCGAATCGGCAACTTCCAATCGGCAATCTGCTCGTCGAACTTTTCACGCGGCGAAACTGCCACGGCCAGCGAACCACGATGCGTATCGCGCCGCTCAAACCGCGACTTTGCCTCGCCTTTGGTGAGCGCCGCCAGGAACGGCTCTTCATCGTCAAACAACACCAGCACCGGCCGAGGCCAGACAGCTCCGTCATTGATCCACCACGTCAGCGCCTCGATCTCCTTGGCAGCCAGTTGGTCTTTGGGCGGCATCTGCAGATCAGGATCGTCGAACCGAACGGCCTTCACCAGCAGGCTCTTCGCGGCATCGCCCGGCATAATTGCCGGCCCTGAGTCGCCGCCTTTGAGCGCAGATTGCAAAGAATCAAGCCGCAGCCCTCCTGCCTGCTTGTCCGGCCCGTGACACGACAGACACTTCGCCTTCAACAGCGGCGCGACCCTCTGAACGAACCGCTCGGCTGGTTGTGACTTCGAATCTTCAGTCGCGACGACCCGCTCGCAGAACGCTATCGTCCACGCGAGTAGCAGCAGAGTAAACGAAGTAAGATGCCGCTTCATGGCGACTCCTTCTTTGTCCCGGCTTCGGATTGGTCCCGTGCTTCCTGAATCGCCCGACGTTCAGCTTCCGGGGCGAAGTTTTGACCTTCATGGATGACTGCGGTGAAGCGGATGCGGAATGGCTGGCCTCGTGGGATGGTGACGGTGCTCTTGTCGCCCTGTTTCATTGCCGCGCGGCCGAACGGATTGGCGACGAACACACCGTAGTCGCGGTTGTGCCACCAGCTGGCGCGGAAGTTGTCTGCGTCGGGGATCAACGTGATGCCAACCGGGCGCTCTCCGAGCTTGCCCGAGTAATCGCACCACGCGGCCACCTGTCCCCAGGTGGATGCGGCCGATCGCCGGCCAGTGGAACTCGTGATCACCCCGCCATTTTTCTCGGTCAATGGCGTGGCGACCCGCGCGCCGAATCCCATCTCTTCCTGATCGCCAAAGGAGAACTCGCCCGTGTCGGATTGGAAGGTCGCTTCCCAACTCAGTAGCCAACCCACCGGACGCGCGTACAATTCGAAGCGGCTGCGCATGCGGCACAGTTCGCTGCCGTCAGAACGTAGCAATCGTGACTGCGTCGCAAAGGTCAGCACGTTGTTTTTCGTGGTCGGTGGTTCGGTGAAGCGGAGGTGGTCGATTCGGCCCTTGTTTCGCCAGAAGTCGTGTCCGCTGACGTCGCCAAACGCGAGCCAGATGCCGGGGTGCATCGTGTCGTGGTCGGTCCCGTCGACACCCGCGACGGGCGGATGATTGCGTGTCACCTGGCGGCCGCTGGGGGTCCGCACCTGCGCGAAGTACGGCCGGAGGATCTTCGGATCGGAGAAAACGAATTCGGCAATCGACTGCTCGGACAACGAGATGATCAGCCGATCGGGCTTTTCCTTCACAGAGAATCGTGCGTCGGGGTCCACGTTCGGCTTTGACACGGCCGTTTTCTGCACCGCCAGAAACGCGGCGACGTCGGCGACCTGCTGCGGCGACAGAATGTTCGCCATCGACGGCATGGCCGACACGCGGCTGGTGCGCCGCTCTTCAATCTGCGACTTCGGAATGTCGACCCGCTCGCCAGTACTCATGCCCAATGACACCGACAGACCGCTTTCCTCCAGCAGCACACCAGAATACGTTTTGCCGTCATCGGTCAGCACTGTCTGCATCGTGAAACCTTCGGTAATGACGGCGCTGGGCTCGATGATCGATTGAACAAGATGACGGTGATTGGCTCGCAGGCCGACGCCGCCGAGGTTGGGGCCGAACACGTTTCGTGCCGCGTCCAGGCTGTGGCACTTGAAACATCCCGCTCCGCTGACGTGCCGGAACAGGAGTTCGCCGCGGGCTGGGTCCGCAGTCTCAAGCAGCGCCAGCGCCTGTTCCACGGTCGCCGACGTCTCCTGCTTCTGCAATGGCTGCGGCTGAACGGCGACGATGTAGTTGCCCTTGCCCCCGGACTTTCCATCATTGGTGTTGCCGCCCAGCGCAACCGGGCCGGCGGAGTAATCTCGCACAAAAAGCTGGAACCGCGCGCCCTCGTCGATCGCGACGATGTGCTCGGTGCGGCGGAACTCCTCGCTCAACCATTTGGGCGGAGTCTGCCGCATGTCGTTTCCAACATAGACGCGAACCGGCAGCAAGGCATCAACCGAAAGCCAGTCGTCGCCCTGCGAACCGTCGTCATTGTTTGCCGTTTGAACGATGTCCAGCCCCACCAGTTCGTCCGGCATGGTGCTGAAGCGATAGTTGCGGTCGGAATAGGCGGCCGCGCCGGGCCGCAGCCCGCCGGGCTGAATGCGGTACCTATGGTGGCTCTTCGTCGACAACCGGCCAACAACCGCGACTCCGTCATTCGATGGCACAGCGGCCGCCACGGATGGAGCGTCGATCGGCCGTCCTCGAACCACCGGCTCGGCCGCTCCGGCACCTGCTTTCGCCAACCATAGTTCAGCGATTTCGCGAACTGCGGGTGCGGTACGTTTCGCCAGCACAGCCGCGACTTCCTGTCGGGAAAGAGAATGCGTTTCAAGTAGAGCCAGCAACGCCGCACGTTGCACCCTCGCGTAGCGGTGGCTTCCAGCCGCCGGGGCTCGTGAATTCGGCGGCTGGAAGCCACCGCTACGAAGCCCGAGCAGCGAACGAAGATCCGCTTCGCTCAGCAACCGTCGCAACGCCTGCCATGCGGCGTAGTACACGGTGGCATCGGACTCGCGTTCCAGCAGGCTGCAGAGTTCCACGTACAGATTTCGGCGGTTGGCTCGCAGCACGGCCTGAACGGCCGCCATACGAACTCGCGGCTCGTCGTCCGCCAGCGCTAGACGCAGCGCATCGTCCAGTCCCGCAAACGAAGCCCCACGTCGCGCACGCTCGCCCAGAATTCGCACCGCCTGAATCCGCAGGTTCAGTGAAGCTCGTGCTTTGGAGCCATCGGCTGACAGCTGCGCGAAGAACTGATCGATGGTTGTGTCATCGATGGCGATCCGCCCCAGCGTCCAGGCCGTCCAGGTTTCCTGCATCTTCGTCAGCCGACCGCTTTGAAGTGTTTCGATCAGCATCTGCCGGACCGACACACCGCGTCGGACGAGTTCGTCCTGGGCGTCGATGCGGCGGACGCTCAGCGGACTCGAGAAATCGCCGATCAACTCCTCGACGGAACACTTCTTGAGTGACCGGCCTTTGCCTGTCGCCTTGATGGGCGGAGCCTCTTTCCAGGTGATGCGGAAGATGCGGCCTTCGTTGGTGAGCTGGCCGTCTTTCCATTCGGCCCCGTAACCGCTACTCCAGCCGAGCACCCACAGCGCGCCGTCCGGGCCAAACTCGATATCTGTCGGCCGGAACAGCGACTTTCCTCCGACGATGAACGGCTCCCAGTCGCCGCCGCGGGGACGCATCAAGGCTCCGTCCCAATGCGGTCGCCAGACGAAGGTCGTCTTGCGCAGCCAGTCGTTGATGAAGTAAACGCCGCGATACTCGGGCGGGAACTGTGGGGAGTCGCCGAAGACGACGCCGGTTCCCGAACCCTCGAACAACGGACCGCTGACAGGAGCGGTCGGCGGATGCGGGGCGGCTGACCAGTGGGAACTCCACGGGTGGTTCCACCCGAAGTGGGCGCCGTCGAACGGCATGAAGACGCGGTCGCCGGTGGTCTGATCGTTATCCGTCCCCAGCCAGTTAAAGCCGTCGTCCAGTGCGACGTCCCACGGATTGCGGAAGCCACGCGACACGATCTCCAGATTCCCGCCGCCGTCGTCGCAACGCAGAACGCCGCCATCCATTCCCCAGTCGTCTGCCGGATCGTGATAAGCGTGCCGGTAGACTTGCTTGCGAAAAACCTGTGGTTCCGGGAAATCCGGCGTGCCTGGCGGTGCGGTCACACCCCACAAATCGCGAAACGGCTTCGGAGCGACGCGTCCCGGCTGGGTGAGTCCCTTCGAGTTTCCTTTGCTCATGTACAACTTGCCGTCGGGAGCCCACGTGAGGCCGTGCAGTCCATGCTCGAGGTTCCCGAGGTCGGTGTAAATGCGCACGTACTCGTCGGCTTCGTCATCACCGTCGAGGTCACGAACGACCGTCAGGTCGGGCGCGTTGGCGACCCACAAGTCGCGACCGTGCCACGCCAGCCCCTGTACGGCGTTGAAACCAGTCGCGAAGACTTTTGTCTGATCCGCCTGCCCGTCGTGGTCGGTGTCCAGCACCATCACGACACTGTCGCCGGGCGTCTCGGGAGTCGGATTTCGGTACTGCGGTCCCATGCCGACAAACAGCCGCCCCCGCGCGTCGAACACCATCGAGCATGGCTGCCGCACCAGCGGCTCGCGGGCGAACAACGTCACTTCAAACGCCGCGGGCACGGCGGGCAGGGCGTCCCGGTCAGCTTGCTTATCACTAAAATCAGCGACAACCGAGGCCGAGGTAAAACACAGTAAAACCAATAAGATCACATTCGTTTTCATCTGTCATTTTCCGTCGATGCGCTGGCTACAAATCGGAGGGAAGTAACCGCTTATGAACACTAATAAACGCTAATGCTCTACGCACTGGCATAGAAGACGTCGCCGGCTTGCACTTTTGCAATGTGAAGCGGAACCCGCCATCACCCATATCTTATCAGCGTTCATTAGCGTCGATTAGCGGTTCCTACCTCTTCTGAAACAGTTCAGCCATCACAAGTTGTTCGATCACCGTGCGCAGTCGATAGCGATCATGCTTGCTGGCTTCGGCGATGGCCTTGATTTGCTCGCGGTCGTCAATCGTCATCACACGCCGCAATGCGAAGGTGGCAAGTTGTTCGACGAAGGCTTCCGCGAACCGATCGAGGTCGCCGGCCAATAACTGCTTGAACTGCTCTGGATTTTCGTACGACCGACCGTCCGGAAAGGTCCCGCGCGCGTTGACAGGTGGATCATCGCCCAGACCTCCGGCGACTTTCTCGTGTGTCCGCCAGCGGCCGATGGCGTCGTAGTTGTCGAATGCGAATCCCAGCGGATCGATCTTCTGATGACACGAAGCGCAGGTCGCATGCGTGGCGTGGGCTTCCAGTTGATCGCGAATCGTGGCTTTGGGCTTGTTACTCGGCGTCGGCTCAAGCGGCTCTACATTCGGTGGAGGCGGGGGCGGCGTGCGACCAAAGATCGCTTCGGAGACCCACACGCCTCGATGCACCGGGCGATGCCGCGTGCCGTCGGACGTCAGCGACAGGACCGAAGCATGCGTCAGCACCCCGCCACGGTGATCGTCGGGAGCAAGCGTAACGCGGTGAAAGCCGGGGCGCAACGTAGTGGAGTTCGCCAGAACTCCCGTCTTGTTCGTCACGTTCGTGGATGCTCCGGTTTCAGGAATTCTGGCGAATTCCACTACGCGCCAGTCGATTCCATAGTGCATGGCCAGACGCGAGTTCATCACCGTCCAGTCCGACGACAGGAATTCGCGGATCGACAGGTTCCGCGAGAACACTTCCCCGAAGACGCCGGTCGTCTCGCGGATCATGCTCTGTTCGAGCCATGCATCGTAATCCGGGTACAGCTCCGGGTCGGGCGGAAACATGCCCACGCGATGAAGTTGCAGCCACTGACCGGGGAACGTATCCACGAAACGGTCGATCTTTCGATCCGCCATCATGCGCTGTAACTGAGTCCTCAGAACATCTGGCTTATGCAACTCACCTTTGCCCGCGGCCTCCAATAATTCTTCGTCCGGCATCGAACTCCACAGGAAGAAAGACAATCGCGACGCGAGTTCCCAGTCGTTGATCATTGTCGCCTTTCGCTCCGCGAAAGACGTGTTCGTTGTATGTCCGCTACTTTCGCGGAGCGAAAGGCGACTTTGTCCCTCAACGATGTAATAACAATTCTTCGACGCCATCACTCCGGTCATTGCGGAAAGATACGCCGAACGAGAATTCTCCCCCGCCGCGAGTTCCGATTCGATTATTTTCATATAGCGGTCAACTTCGGCATCGGTCGGCGAGCGTCGCCAGGCGAGCGCCATGAAGCGGTTCAAGCAGGATCTCGCTTCGTGGAGCAGGTTTTCAACCTGCGGTGAATCGGACGGCAGGTTGGAAACCTGCCCCACGGGAAACAATCCTTCACGCTTTTTCTGATCGGCTTCCGTCAGGATCGGGCCTTCGTACTCCAGCCAATCGACCAGCAGCATGGGGAAGATCGGCCGCGGTTTCTCTTCGTCCGTAAACAGTTTGTAGCCCTTCGGCACAATGTGGATGTCGGCCAGACTTGTCACCGACTTCGGCGTGGAGCCTAGCGTGTGCCCGTCGTCCAGCTTGCCGGGGGCCTCGTTGGTCAGCCGAAAGCCGCCTTGCGGCAGGAAGGCTTCGAACTCGACGACGGTCGGTTTTTCTTCCGAAGCAATGACATCGCGACCTACTTCGGCCCGCTTGAGACTGCTATTCCAAATGGAAAGCCGAGGCAGCCGGCCCTTGAACGATGGCAGGGCGCTTAACTGAACGCGAATCCGATACAGCCCCGAATGCTGGACATTGATGTTTCCCTGATGCCAGCCGGGCAGAATCAGCCAGCGATTGGGAGCCCCGGCTGCCTGTCGCTGCTTCGAAGATTTCGGCGGCTGCGTGGGGAAGGCCTCGTTCAGAACGGTCTCCGCTGCTGATAGATAACGTGTGACGTGCGACGGAGAGAGCGTGAGCATCGATCCGATGCGGTCAAACCCGTGCCAGCGGGGATCCTCATTCAACGCCCCGGGCATACGAGCGTCGAAGTGAACCCCGAGCAAGTCGTAGACCACGTTCGCATACTCATCGCGGCTGAGCCGGTAATGCGTCACGGGGCCGCGTTGGGCCATTCGCGCCGCGCGGCCCTCGTCGATCTGCGCCGAAATCCACTCGGCAACTTCGCCCAATTCGGCGGGCGACGGTTGCGGTTCGTCCTTCGGCGGCATTTCGCCGGAGTTGATACGAAACAGCACCTCGCCCCAACGTTGCGCGACAAGCATCTTGGAAAACTCGCGAGACAACGTGTCGAGCCGGAACTCGCCTTCCTGCTTCTTCGCGTCATGGCATCGCGAGCAGTACTTCGCAAAAAACGGTTGGACGCTTCTGTCGTCGTCAGCGGCGAGGAGAACACTCGCCGGGACCGTAACAAGACAAACCGTCATCAGTACGTGTTTTATCACTTCAGAGTGCCTTTCGGTCTTGCTCCGGCAACTTTCACCCGCACGCTGTAGAGCGAGGTGCGTGCGGTAATAAACAGCGTCTTGCAGTCGTCGCCGCCAAAGCAGACGTTTGCCGGACCTTCGGGCACGTCGATCTGCTCCAGTTCCTGGCCGTCGGCATCGTAGATATGAACTTTGCCGGCGTGCGTTGCGTAAAGATTTCCCTTGACATCCACGGCCATCCCGTCGCTGCCGGAATCGATCTGGAACAGTTTCCGGCCGAGCGTGCCCTTGGGCTCGATTTCGTAGCACTGAATGCTTGCTGGCAGCGCGTGGAACGCGGGGTCGGGATGTCGCTTATGGCCGCCCGTGTCAGCGATGTAGAGACGCGACTCATCCGGTGAGAACACAATGCCATTCGGCATCGCCAGATTCTTGAGAACCGCTTCGACCCTGCCGTTGGCGGGATCGAGCTTGTAGACCCAGTGGCCGGGGATCTCATGCGGCCCGGTCAATCCCCAGGGTGGATCAGTGAACCACAGCGTTCCGTCCGAGCGGATTGCCACGTCATTGGGCGAATTGAACCGCTTTCCGTCAAAGCGATCGGCGAGCACCGTTGTGCTGCCATCGTCCTCAATCCGAATAACATTCCGCGCCTTGTGCTGGCAGGAGACGATTCGGCCCTGCAAGTCCAGAATGTTTCCATTGGCCTGCTCACTCTCGCGGTACGTGGAGAGACCGCCGGCTTCACTCCATTGCATGAGTTTGCTGTTGGGGATGTCCGAAAACACCAGCTTCTCTTCTTGCGGCAGCCAGACCGGGCCCTCTGTGAATTTCATTCCGCCTGCAAGTTTTGTGACTTTGCTTCCTTCGGCGACAAGCGATTGGTCGCCGTCAGCGCTGGCAACGCCGGCCGCAGAAATCAATAGCATCAACAGAAAAGCAATCCGGTTCATGTTTACCTCCATTCTCTCGATCTGGCTTCGGGATGTTTGTTCAAAACGGCAGCACCATCTTCGCGCCGAGTTCCTGTTCCTCGCGTGACGTAATGCGTTCTTCTGGCGGGACTGACACCCACTTCCAGTTTTCCGCTTTCACACGAACGCAGCGTCCCGGCTTATAGCCCGAAAGCAATTCCACGAATTTCAATCGCAGTTGCACTCCGCTGCTGCCAACTGGCGGGTCCTTGATCTCTTTCCACTCGACGAGCTTCGCGAACTTTCGATCCGAGCGATGGATCCACGTGCGACGCGTCTTTTCCGCGACGGCAACGGCGATGCGTTCGTCTTTGTCTCGGCGCAGGTCTTCGATCAGTTCGCGATCGACGTCAAACAGCGTCAGTGTGACGATGCCGCCACCGAAGTCGAACGGTTCGACCTCGTCGATCCAGCCGGGCGCCCAGTGGTCTCGCTCGTAACGAAGGTGACGTCGCCGCTGCATTTCCGTAGCGAATTTACGACTGACGTCGTCCAGCCAGATATCGCCAATGCCGAACTCTTTATCTCCCCAGTTTGTTGCCCAAGTCAGATTCAATTGGACGATTGTGCCCGTTTTGATATCCGCCAGGTCGCTCAGCCGACGGTCTTTCCAGATTCGCGTACGGGCGTCGATGTCGAACGTGTACGGCGTGTTGATGCCGTCTTTCGTTTTCTCTCCAGACGGTTCGACGTTGATCTTTTCGTTTTCCACGTCGATCGAGACCACTTTCCACCACTGCCCCTGCCGCTGATAGAAGCTGAAATCGTCCTCCAGGGAGATCGCATGGTTGTGCGGTATGGCAAACTTCTTGTGCTCGTCCGGCAAGGGCGGAATGGTCGCTTCCTCACCTCTGGGCGGCAAAAAGAAGTAACCATGCACAACCGTGCCGAGTGGAAGATCTCGCAGTTCGGCGTAGGCTCCGTTGTATCGAACTGTTGCATAGGGAAGCAGAGCGAAATAGTGAGCTGGTCCCGACCAATAATTATCGTGCATCCGAATGGCGCCGCGCCGATTCACCGGATCGATATAGACCAGTTCGCCGGACAGGTAGCGAGCCTTCGCGATGGGCGCGAACTGATCGGGTTCGGGAACGTAGTCCGCTGAATCCTGAGCGAGTATCGACTCGGCAAAGGCGGCCAGCAGGAAAAACAGCGACAGACCTCGAACAAACATTGTTAAGATTCTTTCGTTGCGGGGCGTTTGTGGGCGATTCAACGAACCTCGACGATGAGCTCCGGGCGAGATTTCTTCAGTTCTTCGATTCCGGCGTCGGTCACTTTTTTCAGGCCACTGATGGCAACCTTTTTCAACGACTTCGATTGTGCCAGATGCCGTAATCCCTCATCGGTCACTTGGGCACTGCCGATGCGAAACTCTTCCAGTTGTGGCAACTGCGCGACCAACCGCATCGATTCGTCGTTCACCAGTGGGGCATAGGAAACATCGAGCCGCTTGAGGGTCGCGATCTTCGCCGCGTGTTCAATGCCGGCGGGCGTGGCCTGATTGTCCAGCAGCGAAAGGTCTTCCAAGGGAAGCCTCGTCAGTGCGGCAACGGCTTCACCGGAACTGGCCTTGTTGTTGCTGCCGATTCCACAGCGCCGGAGTGTTTTGAGCGAGGCCAGGCTGCTCGCCCCCTCGTCGCTGAATTTTGTATGAGCGAACCAAAAGCGACCAGAAATCGGAACCCGCGTGATCGCCTGGAGACCGGCGTCGCTGAGCGGCGTGAAATGAAAGTTAACGTCCTCCAGCTTTGTTAGCGACTTCAAGTGGACAAAGCCCGTTCCGTCGCACTGGGTCGAGGCCAGCCCAAGCTTTCGAAGTTCGATCAACCCGGCGAGATGTTTCAACCCGTCGTCTGTCACCGGAGTCAGTGTGAGATTGAGTTCTCGCAGCCCCGTCAACTCGGCGATGTGCCGCAGTCCTTGGCCTTGAATTGCACAGTTTGCGACGTCCAACCGCCGCAAAGTCGTCAGACCGGAAAGCCGCTCGAGCCACTGATCGGTGACATGTTCGTTGCGACCGCCTTTTCCCTTGAGCGGGTTGTTGCCGTTGTACAGATCGACGGTTGTGATCACGTCGAAGATCTCCACGCCTTCATCACCCGTCGCCAGGTACAGCCATTGCGGACCGGCTGGCGTCCACACCACTTTACCGCCGACGCCTTCAACTTCTTTGGCCACAGCCAGGGCGGCGTGTCGCCGGCGGGCGGCTTGCTCGATTTCCGGCAGCAGCGTTGTCAATCGGCCCCGCAGCCCCCCGTCGGAAATCTTAGCCACCAGCCCCGCGCGATCGATCGCCGCCTCGGAAGACAGAATCCGCGTCAGCAGCGTCTTGTCTGCGGGCGTCGTGTCCAACAGCGACAGGACGCCGTCCAGATACTGTTTCAGTTCGGGATTTTGCATTGGGAATCCGTCGCTGGATCGCGGTTGCCCCAGCGCGCGGCGCATCGCGTTGTGGGCCAGGTAACGGCCGTGGTCGAGCGTCAGGTGAATCGCGTCGCGATAGAGCGTTTCAAGGTTGTCGAGCGGAGATTTTTCGGCGGAAATGTCTTCCGCGATCTGGGCCAGCAGATTCTGAGCGTACGTCTGGCGGATCTCTCGGCCCGGATGTAGCCGACGAAGTTCACCGAGCAGCGCGCGAATGTAACCAGGGCTGTGAACCATTTCGTCGGGAGACGTGTAACTGGCGAACTCGTCGGCCTGCCGGGCACGAAAAGCCCAGCCCGAATGAATGACAAACACTGCCTTTGGCTGCAACTTCATCCACGCTGAGATGGTCTCCACGTCCCGGGCCAGTGTTGAACCGTAATGAGGTTGAACGGCGACAAAGTCGTACTGTTTGTCACGCAACGCTATCGGCCAGACCGTGGATTCCTTGACGCAAGGTTTGTCTGGATTGGCGTAAATGTACGGCAGGCTCACGCCACAATCGACGTGCCACTGCGCATCGCCATCCAGCCGTTGCGGTACTGTGTCCCACGTCAGCGAGTTGCCGATCAGGTAATAGCTGTGAGCTTTCGCTTTGCTCTGCGCCAGAACGGTGTCCCCAATGGCTGCAAAGAGGAGCAAGCTGCAGAACAGAAAAGTAAGGTGGCGTCTCATTGAACATGCATATCCCGAATTAAAAGTCGTTCTCATCGCGTTTGTTCTCGCAGCTAACGGAGACGCTCCTCTGGCGGTAGTTTCACATTTGGCCAGTCGTGACATCGCAGTCGCACAATCCGCCCCGGGCGGAATCCATCAAGCAATTCACCCGTTTGCCAGCGGATCTGGATCCCACTGCTTCCCGCAGGCGGCTTGTCGAGAGTCCTTAACTCAACAATCGACCCGCCTTTGTGGTCGTGGTCCTGCCAATATGTGCGCAGTGTCACTTCCGCCGCAGCAACTGCATTGCCGTGAGCTTTCTTCGACTTCACTTCCTCCAGCAGCGACGAATCCACGCCGCCAAACAGTGTGATCGTGACGATCCCCCTGCTGCCACCGAGATGCTCGACATGATCGACCCACCCGGCAAGCCAATGGTGCTTTTGATAATGAACATGAATCCGCCGTTGGCGCTCCGTAGCGACGGCACGGCTCTCTTCGTCGATCCAAACATCCGACGCGCGAAACTGTCGATTGCGCCATTCCGGCGACCACGTGAGATTCAACTGGACAACCTGATCCGCAGTGATCGCTTCCCAATCGAGCAACTCGCGTCCCTTCCAGGCACGTGTGGCGTCGTCGATCCAGAAGCTGTGTTCCTTTTCGAAATCAACGCCCGCTGAGTTGCCGGTGGCAGCGACTTTCATGCGGCTGGAATTGCCGCGGTTGATCTCGACGACCCGCCATGCCCAGCCTCGTCGCTGGAAGAAACTGAAATCGTCTTCGAGAAGAATGGCGTGGTTGTACTTGGAGCCGTACTGCGGCGGACCTTTCGTGGGTGGAACCGTTCTCTCTTCTCCTTCTGGCGGCAGGTAGAACGAGCCGTGCAGATGCGTCCCCAACGGAATGTCACGCAATTCAGCCGGCGCCCCGTGGTAGTAGATCATGCCATAGGGCAACAGTGCGAAGTTGTGTGGCTGAGCTTTGTCGTAGCGATCGTCGTTGAAGTCTCCGTCGAGCCGCAAACTGCCGCGGCGGTTGATCGCGTCGATCGTTACCAGCTCTCCGGCCAGATAGTTGCCGGGCCGGTCGGGGAATTCGCCGGGCTGGGGTACGAAATCACTATCGGCGGCGAGAAGCGAAGGTGGGGCGCAGCACAGGGAACCGGCAGACACGGCAGCCATCCATTGGAGTACCTTGCGGCGATCTGGTAACGGGCTTCTGTCGTCTGTCAACATCGTCGTTGCGTTTCCTTGTTGCATTCGCTTACCGCATGAGGAACAGCTCCGACGTCACGAGATTTTCGATGACGTTACGAAGCTGGTAATTGTTTCTTCTGCATTCGGCCGCGATGAGCTTGATCTGCTCGCGGTCGTCGATCGTCATGACCCGTCGCAGTGCGTAGGTTGCCAACTGTTCAATGAAAGCCTCTGCAAAGCGATCGACATCCTGAGCCAGCAGGCGGGTGAATTCGTCCGGTCCGTTGAACGGTCGGCCGTCGGGTAACACGCCGCTGGCGACGACGGGCGGGTTTTCTCCCTGCCCCGATGTCACGCGCTCGGTCGTCCGCCAGCTTCCGATGGCGTCGTAGTTGTCGAACGCAAATCCCAACGGATCGATCTTCCGATGACATGAAGCGCAGGTCGCATGAGTTGCATGGGCTTCCAGTTGATCGCGAATTGTCGCCTTGGGTTTGTTGCTGGGAGTCGGTTCCAACGGCTCCACATTGGGCGGCGGTGATGGCGGCGTACGTCCGAAGATGGCTTCCGAGACCCAAACGCCTCGATGCACGGGGCGGTGCCGCGTGCCGTCCGATGTCAGCGACAGAATCGCCGCTTGCGTCAGCAGCCCTCCACGGTGATCTTCGGGACGCAACGTGACTTTCTGAAAGCCGGAACTATTGAGCTGCGGGAGTTGATAGAAACTCGCCAGCCGCGGATTGACCATGGTCCAGTCGGACTGGAGAATCTGACGCAGCGGCAGGTTCTTCGAGAAGACCTCCGCAAAGTATGCCTGTGTTTCGAGCACCATGCTCTTTTCCAGCCAGCGATCATAATTCGGATAGAGCCCTGGATCGGGCGGGAACATGCCGACGCGGTGAAGTTGCAACCACTGCCGAGGGAAAGACTCGGTGAAGCGGCCGATGCGTTGATCGTCGAGCATCCGCTGTAGCTGAGCCTTCAGTCTCTCCGGCCGGTGGAGCGAACCGTCCCGCGCGGATGCGAGGAGTTCTTCATCCGGCAGCGAACTCCACAGAAAGTATGACAGTCGCGAAGCGAGTTCCCAGTCGTTCAATTGATCACGCGGCTTCTCTGCCGAGCCTTCAACGATGTAGTAAAAATTCTTCGAGACCAGCACACCGACCAACGCTGATCGATACGCCGAGCCGAATGGTTCACCCGCGTCGAGTTCATCCTTCACGATGGCGACGTAGCGTTCGACCTCGTCGCCGGTCACCGGACGCCGCCAGGCGCGCCCCGCAAATCGCTGCAGCGACTTGCGACAGTCGCCGAGCAGTTCTTCCATGTGTCCGCGGTCCGCCGGCGCCTTGGCATTCCGTGTGATCGATGTTGGAAAGAGGCCCTCGCGTTTCTGTCGGTCCTGATCGCTGACCGGCACGCTCTCCCACTCGACGGAATCCACCAGCAGGAGCGGAAACAGCGGTCGGCCTTCGTCATCGAACAGCTTGTACCCGGCGGGATGACCGATGCGAGCCTGCCGCGAACTGACGAGCCGCCGGGCCGTGTTACTGCGAGTGTGAGCGTTGCCGGGGAATCCGGTCACGGCATTCAGCAGTTGAAAACTACTGGTTGTCGTCGTGAACTCCACCACAACCGGCTTGTTTTCGGGAGCGACGATATCTTCATCGAAGATCGACTTCTTCTGCACGAAATCCCAAACCGTGAGATGCGGGGCTCGCCCACCTTGTGGCTGAAGGCCGCTGAGCTTGATTCGCACCTTCACCGGCGTGCCGCCGCTGCTCATGTGAATATGGTTTCCTTCCACACCCGGCCAGTAGATGGCCCGATACGGTCCGCCTTCCGTCGGGATTCCCGCCATTCCCCCGTCGTCACGGCGACCCTTGATCGCTTTGGGCGCCACATCGGGAAAAGCCCGCGTGATGACCGTCTCGGCTGCTTGCAGGTAGCGATCGACATGTGACGGCGAAAGGGACAGTAACGAACCGATCCGCTCGAACCCGTGCCAGCGCGGATCGTCATTGAAAGCGCCAGGAGCGTTGACGTCGAAATGAACACCGAGGAGGTCGTAGACCGTATGGGCGTACTCCTCGCGACTGAGCCGATAGTGCGCGACCGGACCCCGCCGAGCCATCCGTACCGCCCGGCCTTCGGAGATGCGGGCTGACAGCCAATCTACGACACGGCCGAGTTCGTCCGGTTGCGGTTGTGGTTCATCCCTGGGAGGCATCTCGCCAGAGTTCATTCGAAAGACGACTTCGGCCCAGCGCTGAGCGATCCCTTCGTCGGTGAAATCACGGGCCAGTGTATCCAGTCGGAAGTTGCCTTCCTGTTTCTTTGTGTTGTGGCAGCGGGCGCAGTACTTCGCAAAGAACGGCTGAATGTCGGAAACAAAGTCCGCCGCCTCAGCGTAACCAGTCTGCGAAATGAGAGAGAGTAAAAATACGACGAAGGCGAGTTTCACCCGCGATGAGTTCGATCTCGAACCCACGTACAGCCGCGAAGCGGCGATAGCACATAGCCCACGGCGTAAGCCGTGGGATAACGCATCCCCAATCCCAACCGAGCCGCGAAGCGGCGATAGCAAATCAAGCCTGCTGTCGCCGCTTCGCGGCTTATTGTTTAATTTTGTAATGGTGTCTGCGGGCTGACGCCCGCAGCTAAGTGCTGTCGCGGCTTCGCCGCTTTGCCGAACGTCGGTCATCATCACACCTCGACTTCCGACGCTGTGCTATTGCTGTCCGCGAATCGTTCGACCGGTACTTCCATCTTCTGCGCCATCGTCAGCAGCAGATTGCTGAGGTGAGCGTTGCTGTTGACGGCACTGTGGTAGATGCCTTTGTGCTTGTCGTAGCCTTGAAAATCCCTGGTCAGGTTGTAGTCAACGTGCTGACCGTGTTTCAGTCCCAGCTTTGTTCCTCCGGCCAGCACCAGCGGCAGGCTCGCATTGCCGTGGCTGTGACCGTAGGCCATGCCGCTGCCGTACAACGCCAGCGTCGTATCCAGCAGCGGGCCGTCGGCGTCCTGCGTTTCGCGCAGCCGGTCGAGGAAATAGCTGAACTGCTGGAAGTTGAACGTATCACTCGCCAGCAGGTCATCGAGCAGCTTGGCATTGCCGTTGTGGTGCGAAAGCGAGTGCCGATCTTGTTTGATGCCGATTTCGGGAACGGCTGGGCCGGTGCCTTCGTTGCCGGTGCTGAAGGTGGCCACGCGAGTCAGGTCCGTCTGAAATGCGAGCACGATAATGTCGTACATCGTGCGCAGATAATCGCCGAGCTGCTCCAGCGAAATCGATCGGTTCATCCTGGAGCGATCCGCAGGTGCGACCTTGGGGCGAGGAACGTCGAGCCACTTATCCGCTCGCTGGGTGCGCAGCTCGACTTCGCGGACGGAGGTGAGGTACTGCTCCAATCGCCCCTTGTCCGCCTTGCCAAGCTGGCGATCCAGCGCGGCGGCTTCGTCGATGACGGCGTCGAGAATACTGCCGCGCCTCTGCAGACCGCGTCGCTGTTTGTCGACGCCGCCCTGAGGTTCTTCAAACAATTCGCGGAACACGACGCCCGGGTTCCCTTGTGCCGGCAACTGGATCCCGTCGGCATTGAACGACAGCGAGTGTCCCTGGTTGCTCAACTCGATAGATGGAAATCGAGTCTGCGGTGCCGTGACGGTCGCCATTAACTGGTCGATAGAAATCGAGTTGCGTTCGGCCTGCCCGATTTTCGCGCCCGTCAGCCAGATCGTGCTGCAGTTGTGATGATGCCCCAGTCCGCGCGGATGGTACATGCCGCTGATCGGCGTGATCACGTCGCGGTGCTTCGACAGTGCCTGTAAAGGCTTCGACATCTGGTAATCAGCCCCGGCCGTCGGCATCTGGTACTCGTACGTGTTGACTCCGTTGGGCAGATAGATAAACACGCTACGGCGCGGCCGTTTGGCGTTCTCTGCTCCGAGCAGCGGCTTCATGCAATCCAGCAGAGGCAGGGCCAGTGAAACGCCCAATCCACGGAGTACATGCCGACGATCAAGCAGCCAGTTTTGGGAAAGAAAATGTGGCATATCGAGTTTCCTTTTTTCATCGGAGCTAACGCGTATCTCGTTAAATATCAGACCATCGTGCGACCGCACCTTGGCGATAAGAGAGATTCGCCAGATGAGCGGCCGCGGCTGAGCGCACACCATCTTCGGCGGGACAGGACGGCCTCTTGCGAGTCCGCACGCAATCGACCCACTCGCGCAGGTGATACAACGCACCGTCTACTTCGTCGTAGAAATCCAGGCCGAGAATGTCGCGTTTGCCATCGATTCGCTGGCGAGGTTTCACCTTGCTTCCGCGTTCGGGACGAACTTCATACCGACCGCGGTCGCAATACAGGTTGGCGTCTGTCCCCAGAAACGTCAGCGAGGCCCGGTTCTGATGATTGACGAACGTGCCTTCGAAATACGCCTGCAGTTGTTTGTCCGGATAACGAAGCAGTGTCTGAACGGTGTCCGGTGTTTCCCACAATCCCTTTGACGCGAAGTGATCGCCGATGCTCATCGCCGTCGCCGGGTTGTCCATATCGAGCATCCAATAGGCAGTGTCGATCCAGTGAACCATCAGATCGGTAAAAATACCGCCGCCAAAATCCCAGAACCAACGCCAATTGCGCATTCGGTATTCGTCAAACGGTTGTTCCGGCGCGTTGCCCAAAAACTGTTTCCAGCGAACGCTGGCCGGATCGATCCCGTACTTCGTGCGTTGCCAGCGCGGCGTATTGCGATTCCATGACAAGTGAATCTTGTGAACTTTTCCCAGCACTCCCGACTGCAAAACCTCGCGAGCTTCCAACAAATGCGGCATGCTCCGTTGTTGCGTGCCCACCTGCACGATTCGACCGTGTTTATTCTGGGCGGAAATCACCGCCTTGCCTTCGCTCAGATCATGCGTCAGCGGCTTCTCGACATAAACGTCCTTGCCCGCCTCACACGCGGCGATGGTCATTGGAACGTGCCAGTGGTCGGGTGCGCCAATCACAACGGCGTCAATGTCGGATCTGTCGAGTAACCGCCGAAAGTCCGTGTCTTCGAGGATGGCCTTTGCGTCAGCGAGTTTCGCTCCGGCTTTGAGATTCGTATCCCACACGTCACAGACTGCCGCGATGCGAGTATTGGGAATCTGCGCCAACCGTGTCATCAGAATTCGCTGCGATCGGCCGCCTGTTCCCAGGCAGGCAACGTTCAACGTGTCATTGGCCCGGAATCCACGAGCTGACTCGACGGACAGAAGCGAAGCAGCAGCCGTGCTTGCAGCGAGAAAGTCACGACGTGTGAATGAGTGTTCGATCATAAAGTTCCTTTCAAATGAAAAACGATGTCATTTCCATCGAAAGACCTCGCTCTGGATCACGCCATGGAGCAGCGAACGCAGGCCGTAGTTGTCCCTGGCCGCGTCGCGGACGATCGCGTCAATCGCTGGCTGGTCGATCGGCGTCGCTGGTTCGCCGGTGGCGTAGGTCAGAAGATGACGCACGACGCCTCGCGCCAGTTCAGCGGGATTCTCTGCCAGCATCGCGCGTAACTCGCGCACGTCTGCGAAGTCCTTGCCGTCAGGCGTTGTTCCGGTGCAATCGACCGGAAGGCCGTCGATCCACTTCTGCTTCGATTTCTCCCCGGATGTGGAGTCGGTGAGGACACGGTAACTCGTGCGGAAATTCCCCATCACGTCGAAGCTCTCCAGCGCGAAACCGTACGGATCGAATCGCGCGTGACAGGCTTTGCAGCTTCCCTCTTTGCTGTGCAATGCGAGTTGCTCACGCAAAGTACTCGCGCCGCGAGTGTCGGGATCGACCGCACCCGCAGTTGGGGGCGGAGGCGGTATCGAGATTCCCAACAGACGGTCGGCGACCCACACGCCCCGCTTGACCGGTGAGGTCAGGGTGCCGTTTGCGGTCACTTTCATGGTGGAAGCCTGAGTCCAGATTCCGCCGAACGGCGTGTCAGTGGGTAGCTGGATTTCGCGGATCGCGAATCCCTGGACACCAGGGATGCCGTAGTGCCTGGCTAGACGGTCGTTGAGCATCGCCCAACGCGGGGCCACGAAGTCGCGAACGCTGAGATTCTTGTCGAGCATGTGGCGGAACGTGGCCTGCGTTTCCATGACGCTGGAGAACTTCAGCAGGTCGTCGTACTCGGGATAGAGGTCCTTGTCGGGCGTCGTGTTGTCGATGCCCCACAGGCCGAGCCACTGGTCGAGGAAATCCTTCACGAACCGCTCAGATTTTGCATCCCTCAGGAGTCGCTCCGTCTGAGCCCGCAACACTTGCGGATCGGAGAGTTGTCCGTTTCGAGCGACTTCGAGAAGTTCTTCGTCGGGGGTGGAGTTCCAGAGGAAATACGACAGCCGCGAGGCGAGGGCGAATTCGGTGAGCCTGCCGGGGTTCTCCACCACGCACAGGAAATCGGGTGCGGTCATCATGGCGGCCACCTCCGTCACGAACGCCTGCTTGAGTGGCATTCCCGCGTCGACCGCTTCCATGTAGTTCTTGACGCTGGCCGAGAGTTCCTGCTCGTTGAGATCACGTCGGTACAATCGGGCGCCAATCGCGCCGAACGATTTTGTCACAAACGCCTGGATTTCATCCGGCGAGAGCTTCGGTGCGTTTTTCAGCGTGGCATTCTGCTTGAAGGCTTGCTGGATTGCCGCTGGCATTTCTGCCATCAAGAGCCGCTGGCCCGGCAGCGTCTCTTCGAGTTCCACGACATCGACCCACTGGATGGCCAGCCCCGGACGACCTTTGCCCAGGACGGACGCCAGGTTGTTCTTCGGCACCGGCACCCCGAGCCCCAGCGGGATCAAACGGATCCCGTCGTCGCTGGGACCGTCGCTATTCCAGCCGGTTCGTAGATAGACGTCGGCTTCCACGATAGCAGGCTTTCCTGGTGGAGCATCCACGACCTTGAGCAGTTCCAGGATCTGCGGATATGCCCACACGTGCCCGGCATAGATTCCGACGGGCAGCGGCTTGTCGGTCTGGTATCCATAGATGTGCATCCGCAGGCGGTGCAGGCCGGGCTTGCGCGGCCCAGGAAAGTAGATCCGCCTGCCGTCGGGCGCCTCTTTGTTCAACCGCCCCGAAGTGGAGTCGGAGTTGAACGACACCCACCAGCCATCAGGCAGCTCCAGGGCGTGACCTTTGGATTGACCGGTATCGTTGGCCCAGAGCCGGATCGTCGTCTTCCCTTCAGGCACTTGCAACATCTTGTCCACGATCAACTCGGCGATCGCGAGCTGCCCCTCCGTGACGGCCGTCGAGAAAGGCAAAGCCGTGCTGACTCGATCATAGCCATCCACACGGCCATCGCCGGGCATCAGTTTCTTGACGGGAGGGCGGATCCCGAAAATGTCCTGGACGGTGTTGGCGTATTCGTTTCGCGAGAGCCGCCGAAGTTTGCTGCGGCCTTCCTTGCGTTGTCGAGCAACGAGTAAGTTGGTGAGGTCACCGCGAATCCAACCGAGCAGCGTTTGTTTGTCTTTCGCGTCGAGCGTGCCTTCGCCCTCTGGAGGCATCGTTTCGATTTCCACTTGATCGGCAACTTTGAACCAGTGGTGGTAGCTGGTACTGAGTTCGTCAATCGTCGGGTTGCCACCCAGTCCGAGACCAGCCTCAGGACTCGAGCCGCCGTGGCAGTTCGTGCATGCCGCTTTGAGGATAGGCGATACGCGCTGTTGGAAAGTCTTTGCAGCATCGTCAGCAAGGGTGATCCCAGGGGGCAGGTGTATCAGCAAAAGAAAAAGGATGAACTGTCGCATGATGACTTCAACTTATGATTCGTTTAACGGCCTGTTTCAGAGCAATTCCACTCGCTGATTAACTCAGTTCCGTAATGGTGCCGGCGCCGGAGCCGAACTTGTCTGTTGGCACGCCAAACTTCTGCAGCATGTTGACGTACAGCTTCGCCAGCGGGGTGTTGTTCCCCGTATCTCCAGCGATATGTTGACCGTGCCGATAGCCGCCCCCCGCCAACATGATCGGCAAGTTGGTTGTCCCGTGGCCGCTGGCGTCGCCGAGATTGCTGCCGATGAGAACCTGCGTGGAATCAAGCAGACTTGCCGTCCCTTCCTTCGTGTCTCGCAACGAGACCAGCAACTCGCGGAACGCCCCCATCGTGACCTTCTCGACGATCTTCAGTTGTTCGATCTTTTCGGGATTCCGGCCGTGATGCGTCAGACCATGATGCCCCTCGTTGACGCCGTCGATCGGCGGCTTCTCGTCCATGCCTCGGATGAAAATCGAAACGACTCGCGTCGAATCCGTTTGGACCGCCAGTTTGGCCAGTTGAAACAGCACTTTCGCGCGGCCGATGCTGTCGCTGCGATTGGCAAACGGGCTGGGATAATTCTCATTTGGGGCCGGCTCGGTGACGGTCGGCTTGGGCCGCTTCACCCAGGCTTCTTCGGCAACCATTTGCCTTTCCAGATTGCGCACCGCTTCCGTGTAGTCGGCGATTTGCTGGCGATCGTGGTGGCTCACCGATTTCTCCAATTGGCCCAGCCGTTCTCGCATCCGATCCAGCATGCTCTTGCCGCGTTTGAGCCGAGCGAGTTCCTTGTCCACATCCCCCTGGCTCCCCGCGAGGAACATCCGGGCGTAGATCTGCGAGGGGGTGCTCAATGCCGGAATGGCTGCCCCGGTCGGAGTGTACGACAGCGGACTCCCATCCAGGGTCGAGAGCGTCATCAGCGGGAACCGCGTGGCCCCGGCGACGTGCTGCGAGGCGAGGACGTCCAGCGACACCGTGTTGCGGAACCCCGGGCGCGTCGGGTGTTTCGCGCTGGTCAGAAAGCAGGCTTCGGACGCATGGTCGCCGCCAATCTCCGGATGCGAGATGCCCGAGAACACGGTGAAGTCTTTGCGCAAATCGCCAAGGACTTCGAGATACTCGCTGGGTTTGTAGTCCTTGCCCGCCTGTTCGGGAAAGAACGAAGGTCCATACAGCCCAAAGCTGGTGCAGATCGAGATGATCCGCTTGGGCGGAGTCTTCTCGTCGGCCCGCGCGAAAGTTTCCAGCCACGGCAACGCCAGCATGGCCGAACCCGCCTTCAATATCTGCCTGCGAGAAAAGCGTGAGTTCATGACTTTGGAATCCCCTAATTCTTTAGCGTAGTGCATGCTGCGGACTTCTATCGGACACATCAACATCCCCTTATTGTTCTTTCAATTCTAGCAGAGCTCGGGTGGCCGCTCATGCCACGAGATCACGTCACACGGATTTCGGCAGCGAACCTGGTAGAATAATGCGATGAGTACGGTGGCGACTGGAATCCTGGCCTTATCATTGCTCGCTCTGACGAGTGCGAACGATAGGGTTGCGCGCGGCGAAGAAGTTCCTGCATCCGACTCGCGTCTGCGGGTAATCCAGCAGGAGTTGAAGATGCTGCCAAAGATGATTCCGTCGTTGCAGACACATCGACGAATTGGATTTCATGGCCATGCGGCCGAATCGGCGTGGGTGATTGTCCATTTCGGTCGCGAGGTTACGCCGGAGAAGATCGTCCTGTTTCCCGCTCGACCGGCTATCGCCGGTGATCCGCCGTCAGCGGGCTTTCCATCCTCGTTGCAGATTGACATTTCGTCTGACAAAGGCTTTTCGACGAGCGTTCACGTTGCTCGCTGGAAGGAAGAGGCGGTCAGCGCCGGCGAGCGGATCGACTTTCTCAGCTTCAAGGGCAATGGGACCTCGGGACGATTCCTGCGGATACTTGTGACCGGCTTTCGCGACGATCCGCTGCAGCCGGGTCGGCAATATTATCGCCTGGGTGAGGTCGTCGTTCTCGAAAGAGGACAAAACGTAGCGCTTAGTTGTCCCGTGACCAGCACCGCTTCGACAGAGATATCGCGCCGCTGGGAAGCCCGCAATCTGACAGACGGCTATATCTGGTGCCTGCCGTTGCGAGGCACGGAGCCATCGCCCACCAACGGATATCGCAGCGAGATCGTGAGCCGCGCCGTGGTGTCCGACGACGTCTGGGTCGAAGTGGATCTGGGAGTCTCACAACCGATTGACGAAGTCCATCTGGTTACCGCGTATCCACGAGATTTTGCAGACCAGCCGGGATTCGGATTCCCCACGCATTTTCGCGTGCTGGCCGATGCCGGCACTGCGGATGCGACGGAGATTCTCAATGAACTCGAACCACCCTACCCGGGCGAAGCGTTGCCCAATCCCGGATCGGCGCAATTGATGTTTGCCACACCCGGCCTGACGGCTCAGCGAATTCGCATTACCTGTGAAGCGCTGTGGAGGCGTGGTCCAGGCAGTGGTCGCAGCCCGGAAGAGTATCTGATGGCAATGAGTGAGTTGCAGGTGTGGCGCGAGGGTAAGAACTTGGCGGCCGGGCGGCCCGTCGAGTGCTCCAGCAGCTCGACCGAGCCTGGCTGGACGCCGACAGCACTGACCGATGGATACTCAAGCCGTGAAGAACTGCTCGACTGGCCTGCCTGGCTGACAGGGATCGAGCGTGCTGAGGCGCTTCGGGCAGAGCTGCGACACGTTCAGCTCTCAATTCAAATCCGGCGGGAGACGCTGCGACAACGACTCCTCTGGGGCGCTATCGGTTCCACGCTTGTCATCAGTCTTCTGGGGCTGATCGGGTTTCTGTGGTTGCGTGCCCGTGCTGCTCGCGTTCAGGAAGAACTGCGGTCGCGAATCGCTCGCGATCTGCATGACGAAATTGGCGCCAGCCTGAGCCATCTGGCCATCCAGAGCGATCTGGCTCAGCAACAGCTCCTGCGCGGCGCACTCGGACCGGAACGGCTCGCCGCCATTTCAGCCGGAGCCAGACAGACACTTGACCAAATGCGAGACGTTATCTGGTTACTGGCGCCCAGGGCGAGCAACTGGAGCGAGCTGTCACATCGGTTACAGTCGATTTCCAGCAGGATACTGGATGGAGTGAAGCATGAAATCGTCGTTGAAGGCGAGCCGCCTGAAGGGAAACCGGCCATCGAATGGTCAAGAAACGTGGTGACATTTCTCAAAGAGGTTCTCACGAATGCCCGCAGGCACAGCGAAGCAGAAAACATCCGCGTCTCTTTCGACTGGGGTGAGACGCTTGTTATGGAAGTCGAGGACAACGGGCGAGGATTTGACACAGCCGCGTCGCGCGACACCAGCGGAACAGGGTTGGAGAATCTCGAACAGCGAGCGGCGCTGTTAAGGGCCTCATTGGACTTCAGGAGTGAACCTGGCGAGGGCACGACGGTGCGTCTCTCGGTTCCATTTTCCAAAGGTTGAATTCTCTATGAGCAGGCGTGCACATACATCGAGCGTTGTTTGGATCGTTGAGGATCATCCGGATCTGCGCACGACCTTGCAGGAAGCTCTGGAAGTTTCCGCCTGCGGCCACGTCGAAGCATTCGCATCGTGTGAAGCCTCGTTGAAAGAGTTGCAGACGCCCAACACGCCGCGTCCGGATGTCATTATCCTCGACATTGGACTACCAGGCATGTCCGGGTTGGAAGGACTGAGCAAATACAAGGATCTCAGCCCTGCCACCGACATCGTTATGTTTACCGTTTTCGACGACCGACAGCGCGTCTTTGAGGCGATCTGTGCCGGCGCATCCGGCTATCTGCTGAAGTCAGAACCATTGGAACGCATTGTCGCAGCGGTCCAGGAAGTTACTGCTGGCGGAGCGCCGATGACGCCGGAGATTGCCCGTAGCGTGCTGAACAGATTCAGCCAGCTTGCTCCATCGAAAACAGATTCAGACCTCTCCGACCGGGAACGCGAAGTCCTCACTCTGCTTGCTGACGGGCTGACGAAAAAGGAAATCGCCGTTCGTTTGGATTTGAGCCTGCACACCGTGGACAACTACGTCCGCCGCATCTACGCCAAGCTGCACGTCAACACCGTCGGCGGCGCCGTCGCCAAAGCCCTTCGCGAAGGCCTGGTGTGATGGTCCAGTCACACACTGCGTTTAGCAATGAACAGGCGACTTTCGCCATCTCGGATTGATCGATCAATCACTCATGTCGTTTTTTCTCATCGCTCGCCGCCGACGCCTCGAAATCCAGCCTGATATCGAGCGCCAACCATCGGAAGTTCTTCACGCGGTGCAGCGTGATCATGTTCGAGTCGTGATTGTTATAGGGAAGCTTCGCCTTGCCGGAGGCGATGCCGGAATTCCAGGTGTAGTCGCGATACCGATCGGCCGCACCGATGCTGCTGCGTGACAGCACCAGCAGGTCGTCTCCAACAATCACCTGTGACGAATAGTGAAACGACTCCAGCGGGTTTTTGCTCATCGCCACGCAACCGGCCTGAAACCAGTTAAGCCCGTCGATGCTGTAGTTGAGCATCAAGATGCGCCGCATGTTCCCCGGCGTCCCGGAAAATCCGCGGTCGGCGAGCGGACTAAGCGGCTGATACGGCTCGGGCACGATCGTGCTGCACGTCCAGAAAAGGCCGGACTTTTCGTCGAAGATGATCTTGAATTTATTCTGCCCGCCCGGCATGGGATAGAACTGCAGGAAGCGGTATTTCATCGTCTGGCCATCGTCTTCCAGCTTGCACACCGAGGTCATACCGGCCGTCAGTTGCACGTCGATACGAGTTCGCAGCAACACGTATAACTCCCCCCGAATCTCGATGACGTTGCCCTCCAGAAACCAGTTGCCACCCGAGTCACGCCCGTCTTTGTTTGTCGCGGCGCCGCGTGACAGTGACGGCGTCTCACGAGGCGGTTCGACCTTGTTCGACATTCGCCACGCCGCCGGATCGAGCAGGTCTTTGGACAGATCGCCCGCCACCACCAGTGACGCCGAACCACGAGTCATGTCTTCAAATGCCCGGTAGACGAACCCGTCTTTGACATGCACCGGCGTGGCCGAACCGTGGTAACGCGAGTCATCAAACAACGTCACCGGCTCCGACCACGTCCGGCCATCATCAGGCGAACGAATGATACGGATGTCTCTCTTGTGCGGATCGTTGCCGATCATGTGCAATGCGTCGTTCGCGTAGAACAGCGAACCCCACGTGATGCCGTTGGTCGAGATCTGGCGCCACGTCTTTCCGCCGTCGTCGCTGGCTTTGATCTTGCAATGGTTGGGATAGTCGATGCCGCCTTCGTCACCGGACGTGGGCCGCTTGAGCCACAATTCCATCGAGGCAATCAGCCGCCCCGACGGCAACTGCAAAATGTCGGGCGTTCCGACACACACCGCCTTTGCCGGATCGTCCAGATCACGAACTTTGTGAACCACGACGTACTGCTGTGCGAGCGGCTCAGCTCCTCGAAGCGTGCAGGAAAACAACACGCAGACGACAGAAATCAACAGAGCGCTCAGCTTCATTGGGTCTCTTCCCCACAAAACATGTTTCCTTGCGTGAATTCTTGCTTCTGGGTGACGTCAATCGCTACCGCTGAATTGCAGTGAGTAAAGATCGGCGTCTTTCATCACGATCCGCAGCCGGATGGGCTTGCCGGCCAGGCGGCTCACGTCCGTGCCGTGTTTCCAGGTCACGGTTTGATCGATCCGGTCTCCGATCAACTCCCGGCAGTCCTGCTGCGAGAAACCTTCAATCGGCTTCTCGTCTGCCGTCTGGATTTCGACGAACAGCCCACCGAATGCCGATGTGGCGAAGTTGAGCGACAGCTTCTCGCCCGAAAAGACAAATGGTTTGGTGATAAACTCGCCGCCGGCGTAGGGAGCCTGCACCGAGACGAAACCGTCGGGTCGGATCACGTACCGCCGGACGTGATTCGACGGATAGCCGGAATGATGCTTCACGTAGAGCGACAACTCGCGGGGACCGGTCTGCACGATGCCGCGGGCCGCATAGTTGGCTCGCGACGTCCAGTTCTGCAGATCCCCGCCCGGCCGGACGAAGGCCTCCATAAACGTTCGCTGGAAGTTGTCGCCACCGCGCGCCGACGCCAACAAGATGTCCGTGCAATCGTTCACGTAATTCCATTTCGTAGGCGTGCCGATTCGCCTGGCTTCGTCGTCGGTCAACACGCGGCGCCCGGGCAGGTAGCGGGTCGGAAGCCCCAGGTAGATGTGCGGCGCTCGAACATAAGGATCGAACTGGTTTGTGTAGAGGTGCTCGCGAGGTTGGCCGCCCAACTCCAGGTCGATCGGCTCGCTCCAGTGAATGAAGTCCTTGGAAGTCGTGCGGGCGATCCAGCGTTTTCCCTCTCGAAATACGCGAAAATAGCAGACGTACTGCTGCTCACTCGCGGACCAGAACGCATTGTTCTGAGAGTCGAACGCGCCTTTCGTAATCACGGGCTCCGCCTGGAGTTGCTTCCAGTTCAGGCCGTCGGCAGAAGCGAAGGCCAGCAGCCCGGGCTGGCCGGTCCCGCCGAGCGCTTTATACCGCTGGTCGGCCGGGCAATCCGGGTTGGTGTCGATGAACGGAGCCAAGTTGTGGCAGCCGCGATTACGCGCCAGCACCACGTTATTGGCTTTGGTACCGTGAACTTCGTAGATGTCCAGTTCGGGCCGCGTCCAGTGGATTCCATCTTTGCTTTCGGCAACACAGGTAACCTCCGTATGAAGGTCGTGTTTCGCCTCGGGCATGCCGCGGTAATAGAACCGGTAGGTATCGCCGTCCTTCAGCACGGTTTCATATCCGCTATACAGCCCTTCCCACGGCTGATCGAACCGGAACACGATTTCGCTCGGCTCTGGGCGATGCAGGACGAGCCGGACGTCGCTCAGCGATCCAATCAAATGGGGATCAACGAACAGCTCGCGACGCGAGCCGATATCAATCGGTTCGGCAGCCAGGGGCATGGTCGTAAAGAGGAACACCGCGATCCACGCGGCAGCCACAGAAGGGTGTAGTTGTCTCATTACTGATCCTTTCGCTTATGAAATGAATACGGGGTGGCAAGCTGAATTCGAAGTGAGGCTCATCACTCCCCTTCTTGTTTCACGAGGACGATCCTGTCGCAGAGGACTTGATCTTCGCCGTTGCCACCATAACTCGAACCGGTGAACTTCAGGGACACCCATCCCTCCCAGCGACTGGTCTCACCAGGAAAGTAGAGCTGCGAGCCAACCGGCAGATTCGTCGCCCAGCTACGGCCGAACCAGATCACGCTGTCATCCGTCGTGATGTCGATTTCGCCGAGGCGGTAAAGACGGTACTTCCCCGGAGTGATCTGATCGCGAGTGATTTCAAGACGCGGACCGTGCGTAACGATACTCGGCACACGAGATTTCCACTCGCTGAACCCGCAACGAAACGGCATCTGTGGCTGATCAATCACGGCGGCTGTGCCGAAGGCCGCGTCGGGCTCTTTGACACTGCGTTTCTTCTCGCCGCGGGCGTTGTTTCGAGGGAGGAAGGTGCGGATACGGTTGCGGTCGATGCCGTCGAATTCCGATGGCAAGGGTTTCTCGCCACCCGCGTCGATGAGGGTGACCATGTGGGAGACGAGTGGCTCGCCGAGCGTCCAGACGGGAGCGATTCCGGATGCCGATTTGGCCTTGTTCGCGGCAAGAACCCGCTCTGCGACTTTGTGGTGATCGGTGTAAATATTCGGCCAGGCGGCTCGCAGATCGAACCATTTCCAAAGCGTGGCGATGTCCAGTTCACGACGCTGTGATCGCACGTTATCCCACTCGCGCGGCAGCTTCGCGGTGGCGGCGTCCATCTGTTCGAATAACTGTTGCCAGCGATGCAGATTGGTCGGCGTCAGATAGGGAAACGTGCGGTCATCCAGATTGCGAGATTTGTAGGAAACGCCCAGTGGTAATGTGGCCATGGCTTTGCGGGCGGCTTCCAGTTCTGTGAGATACTGCCGCATCTGCGGAGCCGCCGGACCGAACGCGTTGCCAAGGAACTCGGAGATCAACGCATCGGTTTCAGCGTTGATGTCCTGCGAAAGCTTCAGCACCAGAAACGCCTGCAATTCGCTCCAGCCGCTGCGCGAGTTGACGCCGTGGTGGTCGAGGAAGACGCCACGCACGCCGATCTGATGCATCAGCCGCATGTTGGTGACGACCCGCTCGACATTGCCTACGGGCATCTCGTGTCCCGTGCCCCACGGGTTGGGATACATCCACGCCCAGAGGTTGCCCGGCGCGGTGATCGCCGCCCAACCCTTCAGATGCAGAAATGTTTCCTGAATCTGCGGATCAGGATGCGTCCAGTCGGCAAAGTAGCAGTCCTCGATCGGCGCGAATTCGATGACGAGGTTGCTGGGCAGTTTCTCGCCCTCAGGCAGACGCGGCGGAATCTGCGATTGACTGCGGCGATAAGCCAGCGTCTTCACTCGCGTCTCCAGGTGCTCGCGTTTCAGCACGCTGCATAACTCGATCAAGTAATCAAACAGCGGGCCGCCGGGAGTCTGATAGCGCTGCTCCAGCGCGACGCAGTCGTCGCAGTGGCAGAATCGCCCCGGCGTGTCTGCAGCGTCGATCATGATGAGCTGCCGTGGCCCAGAGAGTTCGATCTGCCGCAGCACCTGACGAGTCAGTTCGTCTCGCAGACCGCGGAGGCTGTAGCAGAGTTGCAGGTTCGGAACCCGCTTGCCGGATTCGCCAAGGGAAAAGAATTCTGGGTTGGTCTCGAAGTAGTTGCGTTTCTCGACCCAAGGAAATCCGTTCGCGTATTTGTCGTTTGGCGTCGGCGGGATGTAGGCAAACGAGGTATGCACGAAATTCTCGTTTGGCAGCCACGAGCCCAGATGGCCGGGGACCGTCTGACCGCGATTGCGCAGCTTCGTCTCCAAGCCCATGTTGACATTGTGCTGCAGGTAGAAATCGCCGTCGAAGCGCGCCGCCAGTTGACGCGACACGAAGTCGAAACCGCGTTGCCGAGAGAACGGTTTTAACGTCAACGTCGCCAGCTTCGGTACGACGGGTTTTTCGAAAGGCGAATACCACCGCCAACCGAGCGAGTTTTCGAGAAACTCCATCACCGCATCGAGGCTCGCGCGATGCCCCTTGCCGTAGAGCAGAATGTCCTGCCCGACGCTGCGCGCGACGTGCTCCTGATCACGCAGGTTCGCTAGCGGCTCCGGCCCCAACCGTGCCAGCGCCGGTTCGCTCAGCCCCACGAAGATCGCCGGCCGATCCACCTTGAATTCATCGGGCGAAACAACGGAAAACTCCGCGCCGGTCATTTCCTTCAGATAACCCGCCAGCGTCTGGGCCGCATAATCCTCAATCCCATCCGCATCCGAAGCCGCAACGATCCGATAACGCGCCCGCCCGTCGTCGGCAAGTGTGATGGTCCGGCCATCATTCGACTGCGCCAGCGTTGGTGAAACAAGCGGCGCGAAGACCAGGGCGATGATGAGTGTTAGGGTGGGTTTCATGGGGCGAGTGTCTTGAGAACAGCGCTCAGTTTGGGCGTATCGAGCGTGCGGCTGATGCGGAACACGCCCGCTGGGCCGTTGGGGTGGCCGCTGTAGATGAAGATGTGCTGGACGCCGCGCTTTTCGTCGATGACCGCTCCAGCAGGATGGAAGCCGTCGGCATCTGCGTAGAATTCTCCCTGACGCTGCAACAGACGGCACTCACGACGCCACCCGCCTTGGGACCAGTCCTCCGGCGCGATGCTCCAAAGCCAGAGCTCCATGCGATGCCGTTCGCTACGTACAATTTCGAACCGCTTTGTCACCGGATTGAACGACAGGTCGACCGTGTCTACGAGTCGCGGGTCTTGCAGGTTTGTCTTCGTGATCGCCGGCTCGTGGCCGGGCTGCCAGGTCATCTGCTGGTGGGCTCGCACCTGGTTCTGATCGCGAGTGACGATGTGATATTGTCCATCGTGGAAGATCGCCGCCGGTTCGTATTGCTTGAACCCGGCTGGATGTTCTTCGGCCCGCCATGTTGCGCCGCCATCGGGGGAACGGAGAACGACGAGTTTCTCGGAGTACTTGTGGTATTGATCCGCCTCGCCGAACCAGTTGCCGAACACGAGCAGACCTTGCTTGGGATCATCAAGGATGCGCGGGCCGATGTTGATGATTGCGTGGTTAAAGGTGTCTTCACGTAATGCCTCGGAAAAATGTTTCCACGTGCGGCCCGCATCGTTACTGCGGAAGACACCGTGGTTGTTCACAGCGATGACCGCGCCGTCACGGGCCGTCCCGATGGCGTGCAGATGGACTTTGTAACCGAGCGGCGATTTGTTTCCCTCGTCGAACTTCGCTCGATGAGAAAGCGGGACGATGCCACCGCGGTTGCGATCTTCCGGCTTCATGCAGTCCCGCAAGTCGTAGGGCTCGGACCATGACTTGCCGCCATCGTCGCTACGCAGCACCACGCCGTAGGACATTTTTGGATGCGGCTTCCCCGCGCCCTTGGCCCGATGTCCGGGAATGCGTCGATGCATCACGACGATCGTGTCTCCCGACATCGTCGCAATCGGCCAGCCGTAGTGATTGCAATCTCCGGGCGGATTGATGGGCAGGTTGACCGGAGCCCATTCAAGCAAGCCGGCCTTCCTGGCGGCATTAAATCCTTCGACTTGCTCGTCCGACACGCCGAGGAGTTGCAGTGCGAAGCTCTCCTCTCCTGCAGGGTGAGAAGTGCGAGTCCGCTTTCCCTGTTTACTATCGGTGGCCTGGACGGCAAGACGCGCTTTGGCGAACACTTCGCGAATCCAGTCGCCGCGTGTGGTGGGATCGACGGGAACGGGGAGGCTGAGTTCCCTGACCAGAGCCGTCCAGCGTTTCGTCAATGCATCATCCAGTGGTTGATCAAGCTTGGCGGCGTGCCCCGGGAACGCCTCGTAGTACTGGCTGACGATGTGTTGGCCCCGCGTGCCCGGTTTCGCGGGAGCAGGTTCCAGTCCGTGGAGACCTCCGAGTCCGGCCCACCATTGTACTGCGGTGAAATCGGGATGACCCGGTGGGACGTCGCTGACGTGGATCGTCGCACCGCCGTGAGACCAGATCCGTTTCTGCAACGCGCCTGCATCGACCTGTTGAACGGGGATATTCGCCTCGAGGGCTAGTTCGGCGGCATGTCCGGCAGCGCCGCCCAGTGACATCCAGATCGGCTCCAGACGGATCGCACAAAAACCGACGTGACTCGCACTGCACGCGGTCGGGACAAGCAGGTTGCGCATTTCCTTCGGCACAATGACTCCATAGGGAATCTGATAAGGCGCGACGCCCTTGTAAAACTCCCCCGTGTGTCGGCCGCCAATCATCGGACCTTCGCGATCGGTGCCGTGGCAGTTGTGACTGTACTCTCCGACTGCAATCGAGTCCGGATGCAACCGGGATCGGACGTCGTTCGAAGCGTACTCTGTGTCGGCTTCCGTGTAGACGCGCAGTCCCACCATGCGGCGGGCTTCCCGGACATAGATCTGCGGCGGGATGTGATTCGTGTCCGCGAACTCATCGCGGCACAGACCCCACGTCGCGGCTTCTTTGCGGAACGCCTCAGGAAGTGCGGGATCGGTCTGGACGAAGTGGATCAGGCCGAGTTGCCAGTCGAGGTGCTCCTGCTCGATCCGGCGACGCGTGGCGAGATCACCATCGGGGTATTTGAGGTTGTGACCCGGCAGCGAAAGCCGAACGAGTCCTTTCGACACGTCATTGATGTCGTGTTTGCCGTTGGGAAGAGCGGGCAGGTGCGCTTTGAGCACAAACGGGCTGCCGGGGTATCCAAACGCCGAGCGGAATTTGTCGGCTTTGACTAGCGGAACCAACGCCGCATAGTCATCGCGATCGTAGTTCTTCGGAATTGAAACCGGGACACGGTTCTTCGGATCCTGAGTCATACAGAGTCGAAAGTTGTACCCCTGAACTTGATCATCCGCTTCTCCAGGAGCGAGCGATTCATCATACTCCGATCGGGCTTCCCGCCCCACGCGATACGGCACGCCCGCCGCAGCGAGCAGGTCTCCCTCATAACTTGCGTCGATCACAATTCTCGGTGTGATTGCAACGGAGCCACCGTTGGGTAGCGAGAACGTCAACGTGGTGATGAGGTGATCTTCAACAGTCACCTTGGTCAGACGATGTTCCGTCAGGATCCGGATCGACGGTTTCTCGGCAAGCATCTGCTGAAAGATCAACAGGTTGACCGACGGCTCGCCATGGGTTCCTCGCCAGCAATTCCGGACCTGTTCCGAGTCCTTGCCATAAGTCGTCTCGTAGTGCTTTAGCACCCGCTGACTGAACTTGAGAAAAGGTCCGTGGAGCGATTCAAAGGTGTGAAAGTCCGAGTGTGAAAGACCGTGCGTCGTCATCCCGCCGATCCGGGCCGTCGGTTCGATCAACAGCACGCTGCACTCACCTTCCGCAGCGGTCAGGGCGGCAGCAATGCCCGCCGGGGTCGCTCCGTAGATGACAACGTCGGAAGTGGCGGGCTCACCGGCCTCCGCAAAGGCAGACACCGAAGCCAGCAAGATCAGGAAGACTGTACGCAAACAGTTCGGTTTCATTTTGATGGCTTTCGTTTGGCGGAAAGTAATTTCAACATCTTCAAGATCTCTTCACCACGATTCTGCCCGGCCGGAGGCGAATCCGTGTCGGCCGCCGCTTTGGCGACTTGGGCAGCCAGATCGCTGGGATCAAGTTCGCCGGACTGAATTGCAGCAAAGCCTTGCCGCCAGACCTTTGCCGTCGCTTCGGTGAGCGGCTCGTGGAGCGCGGCGTCGTAGGAATGAAAGAAGCCTCTGGTGGCGAAATACTGCGCGGCGGGAATGACTGGTTCGGGATCGGTCACTTTCAGGTCGTTAAAGAAACTCACCAGTTGCCGGTGTTCGACGAGTGTTCGTACCAGCAAGTCTGCATCCAATTGAGCAGGCGCGACACCTTGCTGCTTCGCGAGCGCGGCGGCGAAGCCGGCGGCTTCGCCGGTCTGCATGAAAACAGGTTCGAGGCGGACTGCGCCCCATGCGATATGCGTGGCGGACAGACACACAGGGACCAACAGGTTATCGATCTCCCGCGGCAACAGCGATCGATACGGTATCTGTGAGGGGCGGGACTGCTCGGTCAGGATCAGTTTGCCGTCGTACTTGAAGCCAGGGCGGCTGTCGGTGGTGCAGGAATGCGAATCCATGTACCAGTCGGTAATTGCGATGCTGTCCGGGTGAATCGGCGTTCTCGCATACCCGGCCGCCAGGCTGCCATCGTTCTCCGTGAAGACGTGCCGGCCGACGATGCGGCGGGTTTCGCGGACGTACATCTCGTACGGCACGTGGCCGTTGTCGGCGTACTCGTCTTTAGGCAGGCCCCACATCTGGAAGTTTTTCCGTCGCTCAAGCGGAATCGATTCATCGTTCTGCAGAAACCACATCAGGCCGAGTCCGAACTCGATATGCCGCTGCGTGATTCGGTCGCGTGCATCCCAGTCGCCGTCAGGGTAGTCGTGATTCTCGCCGGGAAGGATGGGGCTGTTGACATGGGACTTGTGATTGGGACCGTTGTACGAGCCGATGTATTTGCGACCGTAGTCAACGTATTGGTTGCGGTCGTAGTTCGCCGGTTTGGGAATCGGGAGGCGGTTCGCCGGGTCGGAGGTGACGCAGAAGCGATAGTTGTACGCCTGCACTGCGCCATCGGCACTGAAGGGACTCGACGGGTCGACGCTACCTTGCCGCGCATTGTATGAGCGGATGTTAAGCCCCTGGCTGATAACGCTCTGCGGCGGTGAGTGGTCGATGTTGGTGAACACCTTGCCAGCGTGGGGTTCGTTGTATTCGTCCCGTGCCTCGCGGCCGACCCGATAATTAACTCCAGCGAGCGCGAACAGGTCGCCTTCGTAGGTGGCGTCGACAAACGTCGCGCCGCGGACGGTGATCGTGTTAGTCCCTTTCCGCGTTCTCAGGGCCACGCTTTGGATCAACCGACCATCTTTGCCGACCGACGCCGGAGAGTGATCGAGCAGCAGCGTGATGTTCTCTTCGGCGGCCAACAACCGATTGTATTCGCGCTCGGCGACGTGCGGCTCGGCCCAACTGATCGGATAGTGCTCGTGGGTGCAGCGAATCGTCTGATGTGTTTTCGAGTCGCGACCGAATGTCTCGATGTAATAACGCTCAATGTTCTGAAGCATCTCCGAGAAGATCGGCGAGCGCGGGCCGCCGTAGAGGGCGTCCCATTGCATGAGTCCGTTGGTCATCATTCCGCCGACATGACCGTTGTGCTGGACGAGTAGAACGCGGCAACCTTCGCGCGCCGCTCGTACCGCACAGGCCACACCACCGCCGGTTCCGCCGATCACAACGACGTCAAATTCCTTTCCGTCAACCTCTGCGGGCGTCGCGGCTGGCTTGAGTCGAACAGGTTCGTCCGAACGTTTCGTGCCGGTGTCGCCGCCCTGGGTGGGACGTGTTTCCTTGGCCAGCGGAGAGAGCGCGACCCGAGCCGCCATTGCGTGGTCCGGCGGTGCGGGCTTTGCCGCCATCTCGATCTCAGCATAGCCGGAAGGCCGCTTGTCTTCGCGCTCTTCACGGGCCAGAGCGATGGGCAGAATCTGCAGGCCGTCGACGACCACGTACCCGTCGGCGCCTTCGTTGGAAACAGTAACGCGAGCCTTCGCGCCGGCTTTGAAGCGGAATGTTCCCAGTGCATTGGGAACGCGACCTTTCATCGCCGGTTCGCGCTGGTTGACGCGGAACGTCCTTTCTTCGCCAGCTCCTGCAACCGTGACTTTCGTTCGCGATGATCGGTTCTCGTGCCATGTGAAGAGGAACCGGATTTCGTATTCGCCGGCTTTGGGGATTGTCGCGGTGAAGGTTGCGCTCTTCTCTCCTCGGCCCTTGTTGTCGTCGTGCCGGTAACTGGCTCCGATGGGCGACGGCTGCCGGTTGCTGGTCGTCCAGTCGCCCTGATACTCAGCCTCGTCATCATCCAGAACGATTCCCGGCAGGCTGTCTGCGCGAATGATTGTCCGTGGCGCGACTGCTGACGTGGCGGCGCCCGCGGGTGGCCATGACAAAACCTGTTCGTCGGCCAACAGGCGGGTCTTCAGCTTTTCGTAATCGACTTCCTGAACAGCAACTTCGTCGTCAATCGCGAGGCACGCCGCCGTCGCCGCGGACTGGCTCGTCACCATGAAGACCGGCTCCATGCGAATACTGGCGAAGGCCGAGTGGCTCGCGGACAGCGCGAACGTCGCGAACAGATTCTCGCATTCGGACTGCTTCGGAACGATGGCTCCGTAGCCGATCTGGTACGGGCCGAACCCGCCGCGCCCGCCAGCGACCTTGCCTTCGCGGATGACGACGCCGTCCTTCACGATGCGGCGGATCTCGTGAATGTCGGTGCCGTATGAACCGAGGCCGATTGAGTCGGGTGCGATTTTGCGACCGAAGGTATGGTGTTCGGTGAGGACCAGATCGCTGACCATGCGGCGGCCTTCGCGTACGTAAATCTGATGCGGCCAACCGCCGTTGTCGGTGAACTCGTCGCGTGGCAATCCGAATCGAGCCATGTCGGTTCGTACCTTCTCTGGCACGCGCGGGTCGGTGGCGAGGAAGTGCAGCAAACCGCGATGATAGTTCTCGATCTCCTTCGCGATGTCGGCGCGACGATCATAGCTCGCCTCCGGCCACTCCCAACTCGCACCGGGCAGGTTGCCGCCGAACGTCGCGGTGTTGAAATCCCATTTCTGGTTGGGCAGGGGATCATGCTTGCTGAACCAGCGCAGGTCCATGTCGTCGCCGTTCTCCTGACAGGCGGCGATGAAGCGGGCGACCAACTCGTAGTCTTTCGGGTCGTAGTCCGACGGAGGTTCGATGGGCAGACGGTCGTCGGCTGTGCTGAGGCAGAGGCGAAAACAATACGCCATCACGCCCGGCGCCGGATCACCCGGTTTGCCGGGATCGCCTTCGCTGATCAGCGGCAGCAGCCCGCTGGTTGGATCGCCCTTCACGACATACGGATCGAGCGGAAAGTCTCGATCCCACACGCCCTGACCGCCCGGCACGCGTCCGTTGGGGCCCGGCTGCTGATGATTGACGCGCGGCTTGTAGTTTTCGGCGTAGTGGATGCCGTTGTAGGTCTCGCCATATTGGGCGTTGCCCTCGCGCATCACCGTGTAGCTGACCCCGGCTACTGCCAGCAGGTCGCCTTCGTAGGTCGTGTCGAGAAACACCTTCGCCCGCACCGTGCGACCATCGTCGGTCGTCAGTTCCGCGATGCGAGTGCCCTCCTTCTTCACCGACGCGAGGCGTGCTTCACGCAGCACGACGACTCCGGCTTCGCGAGCCATTTCTTCAAAGACGCGCTCCGCGACATGCGGCTCGATCGAATACGCCCCGCCGGTCGCCGGACCTCCCTTGCTGTTGAACGGCTGGTCCCAGTTCAACGTCTTGGCGTAGCTGGCGACCAGCCGCGAGAAATACTCGCGGGCGATCCCGCCGACGCTGCGCGGGTCGCCGATGTCCACCGCGCTCAGCCCACCGGAAGTCATCCCGCCGAGATGCCGACCCGGCTCTACCAACACCACGCGCTTTCCCATCCGCGCCGCCTGCACGGCCGCGACAACCCCACCTGACGTACCGCCGTAGACGCAGACATCCGTTTCGATTCCATCACGCACCCAGTCCTCGGTCAGGCGAGCGACCGTCAACCGACCGGTGCGGTAGTGATTCTTGCCGTCGATGCTGCCGCGTTCGTAGAAGCACAGAATCGTGCCGTCGGGCAGCGATGCCAGATCGCTGTAGCCGCTGAAACCGGGCTCGAGCGTGCGGCTGGCGGACCACGTCCGGCCTTCGTCATCGCTCAGCTTGATCGTCACGTTTTTGCGATCGCGACTCTTGCCGGGCGTCTCTTTACCGTCGGCGCGGCTCAGATTGTGCGGATTGGAAAACGCGAGCACACCGGGTTTGTCACCGTTTGGCATCCGCACGCGAACGATGCCCGCCATGCAGATCGGCTCCAGCAGTTGCTCGTCGAAGCGCGGCTGGGACCAAACCGTGGCTCCGTCGGGACTGATCGTGACCAGCCGGCGGTGCGCCTTCGATTCGCTGCGCGTATTCAGCATCACTCGCCCATCGGAAAGCTGCACGACCACGGTTTCGTTCGGATAAATGAACTCCGGCGTGTCCGGTACAGCGATGTCGCCGCGTTGCCATGTTTTCCCGTGATCGTCACTGTAGATCGTCGCCGTCACCGACGGTCGATGCGCGTGGCCGCCCGTTCCTAAAGAAAGCCAGACCGGCACAACCAGCCGCCCTCGCTTCGGTCCGTGAGTGAGCTGGATCGCGTGAGACGGCCCGGTCGCCAGCACCTTCCAGTCGTAATCGGAACGAAAGTCCTCGAACGTCTTTGTGATCTCAATCGGCTCAGTCCACGTCTCGCCGTCGTCATCACTGCGCATGGAGAAACAGCGCATGTATTCCAGACAGTACAGAAAATGCACTGCCCCGGTCTCGTGGTCGACGATTGCGACCGGATTGTTGACCGTGTTGTCGCCGGGCTTGTCCAGATTCTGCGCGGCCGCCAGCGGATTGATTGGCAGATCGCCTTCGACGTGGACGATCTTCTGTCGCGGCCCCCATGTCTTCCCGCCATCCGTGCTCCGCCGCATCAGCACGTCGATCGGTCCCCAATCGCCACGGTCACTCTTTCGCGCCTCACAGTAAGCCAGAACCGTTCCCTGTGTGGTTACCACGATCCCGGGAATCCGGTAGAGCGCGTAACCCTCGTTGCCCGCTTCAAAGAGATCGGTCTTTTCGACGGCGGATGCGGATGCACAGCACAAAACAAACAGAAGCAGCGATTTCAGGAGTGTCTTCATTTCAGGGATTCAGTTGGGTGCTATGTGGCTTAGAATCGACTCGTTTAACGGCAAGCCGCAGGCGACCGTGTCCGAAGTGTCTCGACGAACCACCGTCGCCTGCGGCTTGCCGTTAAACGAATCCTCGGCGGGTCAGGCGATCCGGTTCTTCAGAATCCCGTTGACGATCATCGCGGGCTGGCCGTCAGTGAGGGATTCCTTTCGCGTGGATCGCTCGAAGACCACTTCGCGATGATCGAGACCGAACAAATGCAGCAGCGTGGCGTGGTAGTCGACGTGCGTGACCGGATCGGCGATCGCACGGAAGCCCAGTTCGTCCGTCTCGCCGTGGATGTGGCCACCTTTCACGCCGCCGCCGGCGAGCCACATGGTGAAGCCGTTCGGGTTGTGGTCGCGGCCGATGGGCTTTTGCGTTTCGATGATTGGAAGACGGCCCATCTCGCCGCCCCAGTGGACCAGCGTGGTGTCGAGCAATCCGCGCGACTTCAGATCCTTGACCAGCGCGGCGGAGGGCTGATCCGTCTTGCGGCACATTTCCGGCAGGCGTCCGTGGATGTCTGCGTGATGGTCCCAAAGCTGGTACGCGTTGTGGAGCTGCACGAAGCGGACACCGCGTTCGACCAGCCGGCGAGCGATCAGGCAGCGGGTTCCAAATTCGCGGGTCTCTTCCTGATCCAGCCCGTAAAGCTTCTGTGTGGCTTCGGTTTCGTCCGAAACGTCGAACGCTTCTTTCGCCGCCACCTGCATGCGGGCGGCGAGTTCGTAGCTGGCGATGCGGGCTTCGAGATCGGTCTCGCCCGGATGCTGCTTCAAGTGCTCGCGATTGAACTCGTTCAGGAAGGCCAGCCATTCCCGTTGCCCTCGCCCGCGAAGATGCGGCGGGGCGTCGAGATTGAGGATGCGAGGTTCGCGCGGGCGGGCCACCGTGCCCTGATACAGGGACGGGATGAATCCGTTCGACCAGTTGGCCTCGCGGTTGACCGGCAATCCGCCTTCCTCCGTCAGCACGACGAATGCCGGCAGGTTCTGGTTCTCCGTGCCCAGTGCGTAAGTGATCCAGCTTCCGAGAGACGGCCGACCGGCCAGCGGCCGACCGGTGTTGATGAGGTGGAGTGCCGGGACGTGCGAACTGTTGCCCGTTTGCATCGAACGAATCAGCGTCATGTCATCGGCGATGCTGCCGATATGCGGCAGCAGTTCGCTCATCTCGATGCCGCTTTCGCCGTAATGCCGAAACTTCCACTTGCTGCCCAGCAGCTCGCGGCTGTTCCGCGCCATCATGGCCGACGAATCGAAATCCAGGTCGCCTGTGTACTTCGTACCGTTGCGGCGATCGACCTCGGGCTTGGGATCGAACAGGTCGATCTGACTTGGTCCTCCGCTGGTAAAGATCGAGATCATGGCCCGGGCGGAAGGCTCAGCGGCCGGGCGTTTCGGCGTGAGGTCGAACGTCGGCCGCTCCAGCGCTGGCTTGACCGGATCTGCCGCGAAGCCGTCATTGGCCAGCAGCCACGTCGCCGCAAGCCCGCCCAGCCCCATGGTCTGGGAGGAGAGGAAAGTGCGTCGGGAGATTGTTGTTGGAATGTCGTGTTGCATGGTTGTTATCGGTAAGAGGTGATTCGTTTAACGGCTAGCCGCAGGGGACTGCGTCCAGTATGTCGGAAACACCGTCGCCTGCGGCTTGCCGTTAAACGAGGTCAGTCCACATATAAGAACGCGTTGTTGCTCAGCAGGAACTGGCAGTATGTCGCCAGCGCCTGTTTCTCGGGTTGTTCGGCGTACCGGACTTGCTTTGTTTCCTCGGGCGTCAGTTCGCGGATTCGCTGCGCGGCGAAGTCTGTTTGTGCCGCGAGAAACGCGACGCTGCGCTCCGTCTGGTCCGCGGTTGGTTCGCTCGACAACGCCAATCGCCACGCTCGTCGAATCTGCGCCGAGGCGTCGCTGCCGGCGTCCTTCACGACTCGCTCGGCGAAGATCTCTGCCTGCTTCAACAACTCCGCATTGTTCATGAACAGCAACGACTGGCTGGCGACCGTCGACGATGTCCGCTGCCCGCAGTTGGGCGTCATCGTTGGAGCGTCGAACGCATCGAGCATACCCAGCTTGAGCGTTCGTCGAGCCTGCACGTAGATGCTGCGGCGGAAGGCGGCGTCTCCCTTCAACGCAATGACTCGCCCTTCGCGGTCGTTCTTCGGCGTTCCGATGACCACTTGCCCGACCCCATCGGCCGTCACCGGCAGCGGCGGACCGTACAGCTCCCGGTTGAGATTTCCCGAAACGGCAAGCACCGTATCACGAATCGTCTCGGCATCAAGTCGCCGCAGATTCATCCGGCCGAGCAGCCGATTGTCGGGATCGACGGCGTCGAGCATCTCGGTCCGTTTGGAGGACTGCCGATAAACGGTCGACATCATGAGCAGCTTGTGCAGCTCTTTCAGTCGCCAGCCGCTTTTGACGAAATGATCGGCCAGCCAGTCGAGCAGTTCCGGATGCGTCGGCCGCTCGCCCTGCGAACCGAAGTCGCTCGGTGTTCCCACAATGCCGCGTCCGAAGTGATGCATCCAGATGCGGTTGACCAGCACACGCGCCGTCAGTGGATGTTTTCCATCGGTGAGATGTCGGGCATACGCGAGCCGTCGGCCGGTCGTTTCCAGACCCGGATCATTAGCCGGCACAACCGACTCGTCGCCGCGTGTCAGCACCGACAACTCACCCGGCAGAACTTCCTCGCCCGGCTGCGTGTGGCTGCCTCGACGGAAGAGATGCGTGACGGGCACGTTGCCAGGGGGCTCGAACAGCGCCCGGACGAAATTGTCCTTAGGCCGTCGTGCGGTGATTTCCGCGACGCGTTCGTTGTATTCCTTGAGTTCCGTCTGGTAACGCTCCTTATGAGCCTGAGCGAGCGTGCCGATGCCGACGTCCAGCTTCGGATACTTCGTCAGGATCGAAGCCTGTTCCGGCGTGCGGTCTCTGCTTGACCGGTTCAGCACGGCGTCACGAATGAGTTCCGCCTGCGTCTGGACATCGGCCGGCAGTTTGGCCAGCTCCATGCCCAGCACATCGGATCGATGCTGCTTCAACTGCTCCTTGCGTTCGTCCGCCGCTTGCGCCAGTTCGGCGTCAACTTCCTCGGCCAGTTGACGTTCCGCATCACTCCACAACGAGAGTCGGCGGGCTTCCGGCAAAAGCCAGTTCTTCCAGTCATACGCCGGCTCGAAGATCGCCCGGATCCGGTGATAGTCTTCGTGGCTGATCGGGTCGAACCGGTGGCTGTGGCATCGGGCACAGCCAACCGACAGCCCCAGCAGCGACGTCGAAACAATGTTGATCGTGTCGGCCAAAACTTCGTTACGGGCAACGTTCTGATCGACGGCGCGATCGGCCGTCCCGTCCGGCGCGTTACGGAGAAAACCGGTCGCAATCAGCCGGTCCTTGTCGGCTTCCGAAAGATTGCGGAATCGTTCGTTCAACGGCGAGACGGAGGCGTTGGTGTTTCGTTTCGACGATCCGGACGCAGCCGCCTTCGGCTTGCCGTTAAACGACTCCAGCCCACCCGCGACCAGTTCGTCCCCGGCCAGTTGTTCGACGAGAAACTGATCGAACGGCTTATCCGCATTCAGCGAACGGATGACGTAGTCGCGGTACTTCCACGCCGATTCGCGGACGCGGTCCTGCTCGCTGTAGCCATCGCTGTCGGCGTACCCGGCCACGTCCAGCCAGTGCCGAGCCCAACGTTCGCCGTAGTGTTCCGAATCAAGCAGCCGGTCGAGCAGCCGTGACCACGCCTGCGGATCATCATCCGCCAGAAATGCATCGACCTCCTCCGGAGACGGCGGCTGCCCGAGCAGATCGAAGTAAGCCCGCCGAATCAGAGTCACCTTATCGGCGTCCGGTGATAAGCTGAGCGAAGACGATGTCTCGGCCGCGACCTGATCAAGCCGCGCCAGCACAAACGCATCGACCGGTGTGCGCACTCGATCCGCCGCTTTGACACTGGGAACCGGCGGGGCGAGAACCGGTTGGAATGACCAGAACGCCCGCTCTTCCTCGGTGAAGGCCAGTTGATCTGCATTGGCCGGCTCAGGACGCGCCGTGCGAGCCCCCTGATCAATCCACTCACGGATCACGCGCAGTTCTCTCGCCGAAACTTTCGTTTCACCCGGCGGCATCTCACCGCTTTCGAGGCGTTCGATCAGATAGCTCTGCCCGGCTTTCCCCGCCACCACAGCCGGTCCCGAATCGCCTCCCCTCACGAGCAACCGAACGAGTCGGACGTCGAGATTCCCTTCGGACTTTCCCTCTTCCCCGTGGCAGTGAAAGCAATGGGCTTTGAGGATCAGTCGCACGTCCGCTTCAAACGTCCGCCCGGTATCCGCACTGGCTGCCGCAACAACGAGGACGGTATATGCAATCGTGGACAGGAAATAACGTAACGGGTTGTGAACTATCGCTCTCATCATCGTCTCATTCTAGTCGCGTCATTCCGTCTTCGCGACGGCGGCGTGGCTGATGACCTGACCGCTTTTGCGCAGGGTCGCCTGCAGTGGTTTGATGGGGACATTCCGGGGCGGGACTCTTGCTTCGATAGCGAGATGGGCGGCCGTTCCAGCGGCCTGGCCGAGCGCCATCCAGGTTGGCTCCATGCGGATACTGGAAAAGGCGACGTGAGTCGTGCTGGCCGCGACGGGAACAATGAGCCCGTCGATCTTCTTCGGGATCATGACGCGGTAGGGAATCTCGTAGGGCCGGGTGATGTGATCCAACATGCCGAGGTAGCCCTCCAGCACAACTGTGTCGCCGGGTTGGCGTTTGCGACAGGGAAAACTGTCGATCGGAAACTCACCGATGGCGATCGTATCGGGATGATGCGTGATCGCCTCGCCTTTGCCGGTGATGTGATGTTCGGTCAGCGTGATCTCCCCGACCAGACGCCGTCCTTCACGCACATAGAGTTGGAAAGGAAAATGCTTTTCGTCGTCCGTGAATTCGTCCTTTGGAAAATGTAATTCGTTGGCAAGCTTTCGATGCTCCACGGGGACTTCAGAGTCGTTCTGGAGAAACCAAATCAGGCCGAGGGTCAGGTTCCGGATTCGCGCGCGGATCTTGTCCCGGGTCGCTTCGTCGCCTTCGATGTAGCCGCGATTCTCCTCGGTAAACGGGAAACCGAGCGGGCGAGGATTCATGTTGACGTCGGTTTTCTTGTTCGGGATATCGGTGACCGAAAGGGCGCGAACCAGCGTGTCGAAATGCAGCGGGTTATAGCCGCGGCCGGGTTTAAGAACCTTGGGCCCCGAGAGACGCCCGGCTTTCAGATCGTCGAAGTAGCCGAGATAAACTCTGCGGTCATAACCCGGTGGCGGTTGGGTGAGCTTGTGGCTGTTCTGCGGATCTTTGGTCAGGCAGAGCCGATAGGTGAACGCCGGCAGGTTCTTGCTGGATTCGCCGGTCGTGCCCGGCAGAAACTTCTTTTCCTGGTAATCGAAATAGATTACGCCCGCATGAGGTTCATCGAAATCGTCACGCGACTCACGGCCGAGTCGGTATGCGGCTCCAGCGGCGGCGTAAAGGTCGCCTTCGTAGGTGGCATCGATAAAGACCTTACCCTGGATCCGCCGCGATGAGCCGTCCTCTTTTCGCAGGATCGTGATCGATTTGAGCGTGTCATCCGACGTGTGGGCGTCGGCGAGATGCCAGCGTTTCAGCACGGTGATGCGGTCACTCTCATTAGCCAGCATCGCCTCGAAAACAGCTTCAGAAACGGAAGGCTCGGAGTAATAACCGTCGCGACAGAGTTTGATGTTCTCGTGTTCGGGACCGTAAGTCTTGAGGTAGTGTTGGAGCTGCGCGTTTACAAACTCTCGGAAAATACCACCGATCATCGCGCGGTTCTCGATGTCGCTTTTTCCAAGCCCGCTGGTGGTCATTCCGCCAATGTGAAGGTTCGGTTCCACGAGAATCACTCGACTACCTAGGCGCGCAGCGGCAAGAGCCGACGCGAGACCGCCAGGTGTGCCGCCATAAACGACAACATCCGCGTCTTCCGCTTCCCCAGCGATGACTTTTGCATTCGCCAGAGTTTCGCGAGTCGGCGCGACACGTACTTCTTTAAATCCGGCGGAATCGTCGGCGTCACTGTGCAGAACGACTCGGGACAGATTGGCATCGCTGCTCCCTTTCGTGTTGGACAACCTCCAGTTTTCCGGTTCGGCGGGGATTTTGCCTGGCGATCCGAGCCCCACGAACAGTTCGTCCGGCTTCTCGCGATGGCTGTGGACACGAACTAGAACGGAATGCCGACTGCCGGGCTCCAGCTTCAGGCCGGTCACCGTCTCCTTGTAGAGCTGCGCAGTAAGGCGTCCTTTTTCATCGATCCCAATAGCAACACGCTCCGCGCCGCTGGCGGTGGCCAGTGAAAATGAGGCTCGTTGGCTGAGTTCAGGAACAACCAACTCCCCAGCGGCGTAAATTGTCTTACCTTCGTCCCCAAGATCGATCCAGTGCGTCTGTCGCGGCGGTTGCTGAGGAGTCTGTTTGACAGGCGGAAGATGTTGGGCGAGTTCCACCGACTCCGGCATCGCCAGACGCTCCAGTTCGTCAAGCGACACCTTCATGACCTCCATCGTTTGCTTGGCTCCAGAGAAGGCGATCAGCAGATGTCCGTCGTGCTCGATGATGTGGGGGTAGTCGACGTGACGTCCGCCGATCAGCCAGAAGAGTTTGGTAAAGACGAGCCCGTCCTGGCTGATGGCCAACGTCAGCGGATCGCGCCGGCGAGGATTCGAGTTGGACACCGTCACGTAATAGCCGCGGCTGGTGCGATGCACGAAGAACTTGCTGGTGGCGTCCGGGAAATTGGTGCGGTGAATCTTGCTCCAGGCCTGGCCGTTGTCTCGGGAGAAGGTGCGAAGCAGGAACTTCGAGCCGCCATTGTCACGAATCAGGCCGACAATCGTTTTCTCATCGGGAAGGATGTACCAGTACGGCTCCTCGGGGCGGCCGTTCCCGTCGTACGCGGCGAGCGGATTGATGCGCCAGTCATCAAAAGCCTTCGTTCCGCCGATCATGACGGACACCTGTCGCTGATGATCGCGACGCGTCATCATCCACTCCCCCGACGGAAGACGCTTCGGGGGAAAGTTGTTCATGGAGTCGTCAAGGACCGTTCCGTGGGCGACCCATTTCGTGCCTTCCCAACGAAAGGCCTCCAGGCTCAGCCCAGGACCATCGTACCCCGGTGCGTTGAAATGGCTGGCGAGAGCGAGAAGCTGGCCGTCACGTTCCCACAAACCGCG